>JBEAMT010000093.1:0-3281 GCA_041165825.1 Actinomycetota bacterium
AGCCAAGCCAACTCTTCGAGAATATCTGCGCTAGCCATCACGCCATCAACGCCTGGAACAACCAATCCTCTTATCAATTTATCTAGCAAGTTATAACGATCAGCAATAGCAGTTGGATTAGCGCCTGCTGCGATAATTCCGCGCGCAGTGTGATCGGCTGCGAGCAACATCAAGCGCCCATCTTTGCCTGCAACGCTACGGCGTGATCTCTTCTTGAGTGCAAGCTGGAAAGATTTAGGGTTATTGGCGCGCGCCTCGATTAGCTCTAGGTAACGCTTTAGCTCTAACTTCATCGTTTGCTCCCCATCTTTTCAATAAACGCTTCTAAAATTTCTAAAGAGGGCATGGCATCTGCGCACATCAACTCACTCGCCAAGTACGCCCCGGCAGCGTTGGCAAAAAGTCCGATCTTTCCCAAATCCCATCCGCTAAGTAACCCATGAATCAGCGCGCCACCAAAAGCATCACCTGATCCCAGGCCACAAACCAATTTTATCGGCAGCGGTTTGATCACATGAGATTCATCTTTCGTGGCAAGCAGAACTCCATCGCCACCCATCTTTACAATCGCCAATGAAATTCCGCGGTTGAGCAGATCATCCGCTGCTTTCATTGGATCCGATATCCCGAGGGCAACTTCACACTCGGCGATATTTCCTATTGCAATTGTGCAATACGAAATCGCTCGTTGTGCAGCAACTCGAGCATCGTCTCTACTCTTCCAAAAAGATGGACGATAATCTAGATCGATAATCGTTTCTTTTGCACCTTCTCTTAATTCCAGCCACTTAAATATGCTTTCGGCGGTAGTGCCGTGCGAAAGTGCACAAGCACTAACCCAGAAATTCTTAGCGCTGTTAAGGGTCTGTTCATCAATATCTGAGATAACAAGTTGAGTATCGGGCGCTGAAGGTTGGCGATGGAAAATAATTTTGGGATCTTCCGGTGGATCTTGAGAGGCAAGCACCACTGGGGTTAAGCCGCTTTCAGCCACTTTTACAAAATTAGTATTTACTCCAAAGCTTTTGAGTTTATTGACGACAAACTCACCAAGTGGGTCAGTTCCGACCTTGGTAACTATTGCGCTCTTGCGCCCAAGCTTGGCTGCGGCAACAGCAACATTGGTAGGAGATCCACCGATAGATTTTTGAAAAGTCTGTGGCTGACTAAAGGGGGTATTTATCTGCTCCGAGAAAAGGTCAACGCTTATTCGACCCACCGTTAATAGATCGTGAGCGATAGTCATTATTTCCTAACTTAAAGAATTGGAGCGCTTCATAATTTATAGTACAAACTATATAGTGAAGGCCTTACTTAAAGGAATATGGAGCAGTCCAGCAAATGAGAATTGCAGTAATTGGTGCTGGTCGCATGGGTGCAATTCGCTCTGAAGATTTGATTGCCGGTGGTGCAGCGGTCACTATTTACTCCCGCAGAGATCAAGCAGCTCAGGAGTTATCTCAAAAATTGAATTGTATTTCAGCGGGATATGAAGATTTGCTGCAAAATAAATTTGATGGCTATGTCGTCGCAACTGCAACTAACGCCCATATTGAGATACTTGATAAGTTGATCCCGCTCGGGAAACCAATCTTGTGCGAGAAACCAATCTCCCTCACCGTTGAAGAAACTGATTTAGTAATTGAAAAATGCGAAAAATACGGAACACAGATTCAGGTCGGCTTTCAACGTCGCTTTGATCCGCCGATTTCTATTGCAGCCAAGAAAGTTGCTACAGGGCAAGTTGGCACTCTCTATGCGATGCATATGTATGCCCACGATCATCAGCCCTCAACTCTAGAATTTCTAGAAGGCAGCGGCAGTATTTACCGCGATCTACATGTTCATGATTTTGATCTCGTCAGATGGATTACTAAGAGCGAGATAAAAAAAGTTTATGCAACTCAGGCGGTTCGCGAACATCAACAGTATGCCAAGTACAACGATGCCGATGTTTCGCTAATCTCTCTAACCACTGAATCAGGTGTTCAGGTAGCGATTACTGGCACCCGACATAATCCAGTCGGCCATGATGTCCGCTTTGAAGTATTCGGCTCTAAAGATTCGATAGCGGTAGGACTTAATTTGAAGACACCTATCCATGACATTGATGGCGAAATTGGATTCAATGAAATCAGATTCTCCGGTTTTATTGAGCGTTTTCGCCAAGCCTTTACGGAAGAATCTAAAGCCTTCATTAAATTCGTTGAAGGAAAAACTGATAATCCATGTCCACCAATCAACGCGCGCCAAGCGCTGCGTGTGGCAATTGCTTGTGAGGAATCAATTCTTAGCCGTTCTGCAGTAGAATTGTGATCTGATGAAGTTTGTGGCGATTGACTGGGGAACTTCATCCTTTCGCGCATGGTTAATTGAACGCGATCAAGTCTCTGACTACCTCCAAACCGATCAAGGAGTTAAGAACTTTACTTCCGGCTCTCATGGCGCCTATCTCACTGAAGTCTTGGGTAAATGGAATGGAGAGTACGAAGCCATAATCGCAATAGGAATGATTGGTTCGAGTATTGGACTTTATGAGACTGATTTCTCTCCATTGCCGATTGATGTCAACGAAGTAAGTAACTCACTTGTTCAGGTTCCAAACTTTGAACCACCGCTTTACATTGTTCCAGGAGTATCAAAGATAGGTGATGTAATGCGAGGCGAAGAGTCACAATCACTTGCTTCAGGACTTGATAATGGGCTGGTAATCTCACCAGGAACGCACAGCAAATGGGTTGAAATTAAGAATGGGAAGATTGCAGATTTTCGGACCTACCTCACCGGTGAGCTATTCGAAATACTGAGAAATCACAGCACCCTGTCTAAAGCAACAGATTCATCAGCCAAATTGTCTGCCTCGAAAGATTTTGTAGAAGGACTTAACTCGCAGACATCTGATCTAACGCACGATTTGTTTGCAATCCGCGCCAACTGGTTACAAGGCAAGACCGAGGCTGCATCGCGGGAGTACCTCTCTGGGCTGCTAATTGGCGCTGAGATCAAGTCTGCGAAGATTTGGTGTAATGCAAGTGAGGCAAGGATCGTGGCATCGGATTCTCTCGCCGAAATTTATACATTTGCACTTGCGCATTTTGGAATTAAAGCCACTGTGGAAGATCATGGATACCTAATCAAGTACTTTGTCACTCTAGCAAAAAAGGTGGAGAATCAAGCGTGAATAAATCCGATCAATTAATTAGCAATCTGAAGTCTGCGCCGATTATCGCAATTCTTCGCGGGGTAACACCAGATAAAGTCTTGGAAGTGGGCGACCATTT
>JBEAMT010000094.1:0-16288 GCA_041165825.1 Actinomycetota bacterium
GATGAACGAAGGGAGCCTTCGAACTTGTACTTACCGTTGTCGTGGAATTCAGTCGCTGCAACGTCCATCGCAAGTGCGATTTCTTTGCCTGGTTTAAATCCTGCAGCTTCAATGGCTTCTAGGATCAAATCAAGTGCAGCGCGGTTGCTTTCAAGGTTTGGTGCAAAGCCACCTTCATCGCCGACAGATGTAGCAAGTCCGCGCTTTTTAAGAACTGCTTTAAGTGCGTGATATATCTCAGCGCCCCAACGAAGTGATTCGCGGAAAGTCTCGGCGCCAATTGGAGCGATCATAAATTCTTGAATATCAACGTTGGTATCAGCATGCGCGCCACCGTTGAGAATATTCATCATTGGAACAGGTAGTACGTGTGCGTTTGGTCCACCGACGTAACGGAAGAGAGAAAGGTCTGCTGATTCAGCAGATGCCTTAGCGACTGCAAGTGAAACGCCAAGAATTGCGTTTGCACCAAGACGTGATTTGTTTGGTGTTCCATCAAGCTTGATCATTTTGTTATCAATTAGGCGTTGATCTTGTGCATCAAAGCCTTCAATCGCAGGTGCGATCTCGTTATTTACAAAATCAACTGCCTTTAATACACCCTTGCCTAGGTAACGCTTCTTATCGCCATCGCGGAGTTCAGATGCTTCGAAGGCACCGGTTGATGCGCCACTTGGAACTGCAGCGCGCGCTTGTGTGCCATCTTCTAGTTCGATTTCTACTTCAACTGTTGGGTTTCCGCGCGAATCAAGAATTTCACGTGCGCCGATTGCTTCGATAATTGCCATTGGGTGTCTCCTAAGAATTACTAGTGATGAGCACGCTCAGCGCTGAACGGTATAGGGCAATACTACCGCGACTCAGTAGCCTTAATTTGCTCGGCAATTTGGCGGCCATATAGGCGTAGTGCGTTCTCGGGGTCGATTTCGTTATCGCGCGCCCAAGCAATTATTGAAGCTAGCGCCAAGCCGACGCTTTCATTTGTCGCAGGCTGATCGCTTTCATATTTCTTTAGCGCAACAGGAACTTTATATTTTTCTGCACGATAGAGAAGTTTTTCGACAAGTGGCAATGCTGGTTGTGCAAGTGCGACTCCATCAAGTGCTGATGTGCGCCCCTTTTCCTTGGCCTTTATCTCTTCCCAGTTATCGATGATTTCATCGGTGCCGGATACTTCTAGACCTTCAAATACATGCGGGTGGCGGCGAATCAACTTATCTGCGATTGCCCGCGCTACATCTTCAATTGAAAATGGATCTGTCGGATGGTCTTCGGCAATTCGGGAATGGAAATAAACCTGCAATAAGACATCACCGAGTTCTTCGCGCATACCTTTGCGGTCATTGGAATCTACTGTTTCAATGAATTCGTATGACTCTTCAAGTAAGTATTTAACGAGTGACTCGTGAGTTTGTTCTGCATCCCAAGGGCAACCGCCCGGAGAGCGCAATCGATCCATTACCTCAACGAGGCGTTGCAGTTCTGAAGCGGCCATTGAACTGTCGCAGTTTTAATTACTTGCTAGATGGGGTTACAGCGCCACCGGTTACATCGGCTGCAACAACATCGCCAACTTCAGCATCCCAATAACCGTAGCGTGGATTAATTTTGACGCCGAGCTCTTTAGCCTTGGCAGTGAGTAGCTTTCCAAGTTGCGTTGCAACATCAGCATCGGCAACGCCAGATTGTGAGAGAGCTGAAGTTATGAGCTCTGAGATCAACACGGCGCGCACATAGGTATCAAAATCCTGAGGAGCAATCGCAGCATTAACTAGGTTCTTTGGAAGTTCAGAGTCTCCACCAACAGATTGTGCGATCTGCTGTTTGCGATTTACAACTTGGCTAGAAGTTACCTCTATATCTAATTCTTTAGCGATTTCATCAAAGGTATGCATCAAAATCTTAAAACGTAGCTGCCCACGATTTAGCGCATCTCCGGTTTCGAGTTGCATCTGTGATGTATCTACTTTGGAACGCTCTGCAATAACAGCGTCGATGCTGCTCTGTAGTTCCGTTTGAGTAATTTTAAAATCTCCGATTGTTGCGGCTTCATTGGTTTGTGAGCAGCCAGTAAGGAGTAACCCTGTTGCGATTGTTAGGACGGTCAGGATCTTCTTCACGTGGTGCTCGCTTTCGTTAGCTGGTTGACGACCTCTGTTACCCAGGTCAGGAGAGAAGTATCCACTATTTCAGCAGTAGGTTGGGACGGGTTCCATGCCGGATTCTTGGGCAGAGCGACAAGCACAGTATTGGTTGGGCCTTTATAGATGGATCCTGGATAAATTCTTGCTAATCGCAGCTGTCTTGATTCAGGTAAAGAAATTGGTGAAAGGCGAAGGAATTTTCCGGTCGCGACGACTTCGCGAATTCCAAGCGATTTTGCGAGTGCGCGCAATTGTGCAACGGCCAGCAGAGCAACCGCTTCTTCAGGTAACTCGCCAAATCTATCCAGTAACTCTTCACGGATTGATTGCACATCTTCAGGTGATACAACATCTGCTAAGCGGCGATAGAGATCAAGTCGCAGGCGTTCTCCAGGTACATAACTTTCGGCCAGGTGTGCGTTAACCGGAAGCTCCACTTTACATTCGTGGCTTTCTTCCTCTTTATCGATTATTCCAGTTTTGTAATCATTGACCGCTTCACCAACCATGCGCATATATAAATCAAATCCGACATCGGCGATATGACCCGATTGCTCACCGCCCAACAAATTACCCGCGCCACGAATTTCAAGATCTTTAAGTGCAACGCGCATGCCAGCACCGAGATCAGTGTTAGTTGCGATTGTTTTTAAGCGATCAAGTGCAATTTCAGTAAGCGGTATATCCTGCGGATATAAGAAATACGCATAAGCTCGATCTCGACCACGCCCTACACGGCCACGCAATTGGTGTAATTGTGAAAGTCCAAAGTTTTCCGCACGTTCAACAATCAAAGTATTGGCATTTGCTATATCTAGTCCGCTTTCCACAATTGTGGTGCAGACAAGTACATCGAAGTCGCGGTTCCAGAATCCTAAGATCACATCTTCAAGTGCACTTTCGGACATTTGTCCATGTGCAATACGAATTCGAGCCTCAGGAACTAACTCTTGAATCTTCGCTGCTGCGCGATCAATAGATTCGACTCGGTTGTGAATATAGAAAATCTGGCCATCACGTAATAACTCTCGGTGAATTGCTGCACGAATCTGCGCATCTTCACTTGGTCCTACGTAAGTAAGAATCGGATGTCGCTCTTCTGGGGGCGTTGTAATCGTCGACATCTCGCGAATTCCGGTTACGGCCATTTCTAACGTCCGCGGAATAGGTGTTGCCGACATCGCTAAAACATCCACTGTTGTACGCATCTTCTTGAGCGATTCTTTCTGCTCAACTCCAAAGCGTTGTTCTTCATCAACAATTACTAACCCTAGATCCTTAAAGATAACATCGTGCGAGAGTAGGCGATGGGTTCCGATAACAACATCAACGCTACCGGCTGCTAATTCGGTAAGGATCTCTTTTGATTCTTTAACTGTGTTAAAGCGCGACATTCCAGCTACCCGAATTGGGAAACCCGAATATCGCTCTGCAAAAGTCTTAGCATGTTGTTGAACGAGCAGAGTTGTTGGAACTAACACTGCAACTTGCTTTCCGTCTTGTACCGCTTTAAATGCAGCGCGAATTGCAATTTCAGTTTTTCCATAACCAACATCGCCACAAATGATGCGATCCATTGGGTAAGGTTTTTCCATATCGCGTTTTACTTCTTCAATAGTAGAAAGCTGATCTGGGGTTTCGATATAAGAGAAGGCATCTTCTAGTTCGCGCTGCCAAGGTGTATCGGCAGAGAATGCGTAGCCAGGTGACGATGTACGTGCGGCATATAAACGAATCAGTTCGCCAGCGATTTGTTTAACCGCTTTACGTGCACGCCCCTTCGCCTTTTGCCATTCACCACTACCAATACGGTGCACAGCAGGTGCTTCACCTCCGACGTATTTAGAGACTTGCTCCAAAGTGTCTGTTGGAACAAATATGCGGTCTCCCGGTTGTCCACGTTTCGCCGGTGCGTATTCAATAACTAAGTACTCACGTGTTACTCCATTAATGGTGCGCTGCACCATTTCGACATAACGACCTATGCCATGTTGCTCGTGAACAACAAAATCACCAGTGCGAAGTTCTAGCGGATCCACGGCCTGCTTTCGCTTAGAGGGCATCCGCACACCATCTTTTGCTGAAGCCTTACTTCCAGTTAAATCGCGTTCGGTCATGAAGAGAATGCGTGATTCAAGGGAAGAGAATCCATGTGCAATAGAAGATTGCGTTATGTGAATTGTCGCCTTAGTTGGAATCGCCTTTAGCTCCGGTGTAATAAATACCGGCAGATCCGCATTGCGAAAGATTCCGGCATAGCGTTCTGCCATTCCTTGTCCGGCGGTCGAGAAGATGATTGAAAAGCTTTGACCTACCGCTTCTTGCATAACTGCAACAGCTCGATCAGCATCGCCGCGCAAAGGATCAATGGCGTTGAAATCCAAAAAGGTAGCGTCAGTATCCAAATCTGTTCCGTATGGATTTAACGCACGAGAACGCAAGCCGCATCGTTTTATTTCCTCACTTAGCGCATCCCATGAAAGGTAAGTGGCATCTGTGATGGGCAAAGGCGCAGTGGCGCCGAGCGCGGCATGCGACCAGGCCGCTTCAAAAAATTCTTCATTAGTGGCAAGTAAATCCATCGTGCGCATGCGAATACGTTCATCATCAAGGAAGAAAACTTCACTTCCTGCAGGAACTCTTTGAAAAATAGTCTCGGTCTTATCTACCAGAATTGGAATAAGTGATTCCATTCCTTCAGTAGTAATGCCTTGCGCGATCCGATCAAGAATTTCCATCGCCGCCGGATACTTATCTTGAACGCTCTCTGCTCGATTGCGAATTTCTTCGGTTAGCAGAAGTTCGCGGCAAGGCAGGATCGCAAGCTTTCCAACAACAGGGTTGGTGGTTCTTTGTGAAGAGACCTCAAAATAACTTAACTCCTCTATCTCATCGCCAAAGAAATCGATTCGGATAGGGTGTTCGGATAAAGGGAGAAATAGATCAACGATGCCACCTCGAACTGCGAACTCACCGCGCTTTTCAACTAGATCAGTACGGGTGTAAGCAAGCTGGGTTAGATGTTCCACGAGCGAAGTTAGATCGACCTCGCCCCCAATCTCCAAAGTTTGCAGATCAGACTTAGCTAAATTCGCGATGAATCGATGTATAACTGCACGAATCGGTGCAACAACTATCGGATTCTCTAAAGATTTTCCTTGTAGTGCAGATAAAGTAGCCAATCTTCTGGCAACAGTGTCACTTCGCGGACTTAAACGTTCGTGGGGCAGAGTTTCCCAAGCCGGAAATTCAAAAACGTTTGGATGAAGCTCACGAAGTTCAGTTGCTAAATCTTCAGCAGCGCGACTCGAACTGGTGATTACCAATAAAGGCTTACTTTGTGCACGCAGCGCCAATAAAAATGGATAGGTGGGGGCTGGAGAAATTATCTTTTCTGCATCACTTGCGCATGATGCGACGGCAGAATCTGCCCCAAGCATCTGCACTAATGCGCGCATCCGACCAACCTCTTTCCAATATGTGAGAAATGCTATGAAATGCCCACTAGCCCCGTTCCCAAAAAGGGAGGGGGCTTTATGTACCAAGTCTATCGGGCATATTTGCGTATCAAACTCGCGGGTATTCCTGAGAGGATATGCCAGTGACAGAGAGCCAAGCCAACGCCAGCAATATCGCAAGTAATGACGCGCTTTTGCGCAGCGACGTTAGAAAACTTGGTGACCTGCTTGGCCAATCACTCGTCCGCCAAGAAGGACAAGAGCTTCTAAATCTCGTTGAATCTGTCCGCAAGGCAGTCCGCGAAGGCGGCGGTACTGAAATTTTGGAAAAACTTTCTGTCGAAGATTCTGTGCAGTTGGTGCGCGCATTTAGCACGTACTTCCATTTAGCAAACGTTGCCGAACAAGTTCACCGTGCACGCGTTCTTGCTCAATCACGCGCCGCTGGTGGATCTTGGCTAAGCCGAGCTATCGATAAAATTGAAGAGGCATATAAAGCACAAACACCTGGACATACTTTTACTCACGAAGATTTAGAGCAATGGATCGGCGAGTTAATGGTGCGCCCGGTCTTTACCGCTCACCCAACCGAAGCTGCGCGACGTTCCATCCTTAACAAATTAGGTGAAGTTGCAAAGTTATTGGATCAAGATCTAAATCCTCGCCAACACGAACGTTTAGCAGAAACGGTTGATCTACTTTGGCAGACTGATGAACTTCGTTTGGGCCGCCCTGAACCTCTTGATGAAGCAATGAACGCCTTGTATTACTTGGATGATCTTGCGCTAAATACCGTTCCTGAAGTTTTAAATGATTTTGCACGCGAACTAAAGCGCCTTAATATCGATCTGCCGGTTCAAGCGCGTCCGCTGACTTTCGGTACCTGGATCGGTGGCGATCGCGATGGCAATCCAAATATCACAGCACAAGTAACTGAAGATGCCGTTACATTGCAAGTTGCCCACGCTATCCGGACAACAATTTCAGCGATGGATGAACTGCGCCAATTACTATCTGTCTCTACTCGAATTACCGGCGCCACGCCTGAGCTATCTGCATCAGTAGAACGCGATTTGAAGAACATCCCAGAATTTGAAGAACGCTTCTTACGAATTAATCAACAGGAGCCTTACCGTTTAAAGGCGACTGCGATTGTGCATCGCTTGGCCTTTACGCGCACGCGCCATGCTTCAGGAACCGCCCACGTACCAGGACGTGACTACGCAAATTCTGCAGAACTCATCGCCGATCTAACTCTGATGCGCGATTCGCTCTTCGCCAATCGCGGTGAATTGATTGCTACTGGCTTACTAGAGCGCACCATCCGCAGTATCGCCGCCTTTGGATTGACCCATGCAACTTTGGATGTCCGCGAACATTCTGATGCTCATCACAACTTACTTAAGCAGGTAATGCCATCAGGTTATTCCGATCTTTCGCATGAAGATAAGTTCCCAGTACTTATAAAAGAACTGGCCTCAGCTGCAAGTTTTGATTCTGCAAAGTTAGATGCAGCCGGAAAGAGGACTTTCGATACCTTTAAAGCAATTGACGATCTGATCGGTCGCTATGGATCAGAAGTTATCGAAACTTACATAATCTCAATGACTAAAGGCGCAGATGATTTAGTTGCTGCCGCAGTCATTGGTAAGGCTGCTGGACTCGTCGATCTTAATAAAAAGGTTGCAAAGATTGGTTTTGCCCCGCTGCTTGAAACCGTTGCGGAACTACGTTCTGCTGGAGAAATCTTGGAAAAACTTTTATCTGATCCTACTTACCGTTCACTGGTTGCACTTCGCGGTGACATACAAGAAGTAATGCTCGGATATTCCGATTCAAATAAAGATGCTGGTATCGCGACTAGCCAATGGGAGATCCACCGCGCACAACGCAAATTACGCGATGTCGCGATGAAATACGGCGTAAAGCTTCGTTTGTTCCATGGTCGTGGTGGATCTGTAGGACGCGGTGGCGGTCCAACTTACGATGCGCTGGTTGCACTTCCTTGGGGATCAGTTGACGGTCAAATAAAGATGACCGAACAAGGTGAAGTAATTAGCGATAAGTACGCACTCCCTGCCCTTGCTCGCGAGAATGTCGAGCTAACGCTTGCCGCATCTCTTGAAGCCACAATTCTTAACCGCGCCGCTCGTCAAAGCCCAGAAGATCTAGAGCAATGGAATGAGTGCATGACTTTGATTAGCGATAACTCTTTTGCGCGCTATCGCAAATTAATTGATCACCCAGATCTACCCGCTTATTTCTACGCTTCCACACCCGTGGAACAATTAGGAAATCTCTTCTTGGGTTCTCGCCCATCACGCCGCCCAGATGCTGCGGGCGGCCTTGATTCACTTCGCGCAATTCCATGGGTATTTGGTTGGACGCAATCACGCCAAATCGTTCCGGGTTGGTTCGGAGTTGGCACAGGACTTAAGGCGGCGCGCGAAGCTGGTAAATCTGATGTTTTAAAGAAGATGCTTAAAGAATGGCATTTCTTCCATACCTTCATTAGTAATGTGGAAATGACGCTAGCCAAGACAGACCTAGTAACTGCAAAGCGCTATGTAGAGACTTTGGTTCCAGCAAAACTGCATCACTTCTTAGACACAATCACTGAAGAATTTGATTTAACTATTAAGGAAATTCTGGCGCTCACCGAGAAAGATACTCTGCTCGGAGATCAGCCAATCTTGGCTCGCACCTTGCAGGTTCGTGATGCCTATCTTTCTCCGCTACATCTTTTACAGGTTAACTTGCTTCACCGAGTACGTACCGCAGGTGATTCATCAGATGCAATGCTGATCCGAGCGCTCTTATTAACTATTAACGGTGTGGCTGCCGGTCTTCGCAATACCGGCTGATTTAAGAATCAATTTAAGAATTAAATTGAGATTGGGTGAAATCAAGCCCTTTTGTAATTAACGATTCGACAACATCTGCTCCGCGATCTAGAAACTCTCCTAAATCCTTCTTCTCTTCCTTGCTAAATTGCTTTAGAACAAAGTCTGCAGGATCTTGTTGTCCCATAGGGCGGCCAATACCAAGGCGGACGCGGTAGTACTCAGCAGTGCCAAATGATGAAGTAAGTGATTTCAAACCGTTGTGGCCATTATCGCCACCTGCAATCTTGGATCGAATTGCAGCAAATGGAATATCTAACTCATCATGCAAAACAATTATCTGCTGCGGGTCTACTGAATAAAAGTTGGCTAGGGCTTTTATCGGTCCGCCAGATTCGTTCATATAGCTCTTTGACTTGGCAAGGATCACAGAAAAAGCATCGACACCGACGCCTAACTTGTAGGCGGCGATGTCGGTGCGTGACTTGTGAGCACTGAGCTTTACGTTGTGACGTTTAGCGAGTTCATCGATAACCATCTGGCCAACGTTATGGCGAGTGGCTTCGTATTGTTCGCCCGGGTTACCGAGGCCAACAACTATCCAAGGAGATGAACTCACAGGAGAAAGAGTAAGGCTTTTTACTCCTTCTTCTCTGCATCAGCTGCTGGTGCCGCTGCTGCATCAGCCGCAGGAGCTGCGACTGCAACTTCTTCAACCACTGTCGAACGCTCTGATAGGTGTACAACGATCATCTTTGGATCAGAGATCAACTTAACTGATGCAGGTAGAACAACGTTCTCTGCATAGAGTGAGTGACCTGCTGCAAGACCAGTTAGATCTAGTGTGAAGAATGAAGGAATAGCAGTTGCTTCAACTTCAACTTCAATGCTGTGGTTAACGTGCTCAAGGATTCCGTCGCGATCGTGTTCGCCTTCTGTATGAACAGGAACCGCAACAGTAACTTTTTCGCCACGACGAACAGCTACTAGATCGATGTGCTCGAGGATCTGCTTAAGTGGGTGGCGAACAATCGCCTTTGGAAGAGTTAGTTCATCCTTGCCATCAATGTTGATTTCCAGGAGCACGTTTGACTGCTTCAGGGCTACGCCAAGTTCGCGCGCAGGAAGAGTGATGTGCTTTGGCTTCTCGCCATGGCCATAGATAACTGCAGGGACAAGTCCTGCTACGCGTGCACGACGTGACGCACCCTTGCCGAATTCAGTACGTGTTGTGCCGGTGATCTTGATTTCTGCCATTTTAATTTCTCCTGTTTGTTTTGCTCTGGAACATTCGGGGCTTTGCTTTTTTAACACGAAGTTCCAGCAGGAGTTCAATCCTTACCGTCGATTACGGAGTTTTTCACCCTCGCCGGAAACCTAGGCAAAGGTTAGCGCGGGTTAGCTATGTCCGTCAAAAAGACTGGTTACAGAGCCATCTTCGAAGACTTCGCGGATCGCACGAGCCAAAAGTGGCGCGATTGAGAGGATAGTGAGTCCATCAAAGCGCTTATCTTCATCTATGGGAAGCGAATCGGTAACAACCACTTCGGTCACCTTAGAAGCCTTCAAGCGATCAACTGCTGGTCCAGAAAAGACTGCATGAGTTGCTGCGACGATAACTTCTTTTGCGCCTGCTGCAAATAGCGCATCTACAGCTTTGGTAATTGTTCCTGCGGTATCGATCATGTCATCAATAACCACGCAAGTTTGTCCATCTACTTCACCGACAACTTTGCCGGTAACTGATTCGTTTGGAACGCGTGGATCGCGGGTTTTATGAATAAATGCGATTGGGCAACCACCAAGAAGTTCAGACCAACGCTCTGCAACACGTACGCGGCCAGAGTCTGGAGAAACAATTGTTAAACGTGTGCGATCGACTTTGCTTCCGACGTAATTAGCCAACATTGGAAGAGCAAATAAGTGATCTACTGGGCCATCAAAGAAACCTTGGATTTGTGAAGTATGTAGATCAACAACCATCAAGCGATCAGCACCTGCAGTTTTGTAGAGATCTGCCATTAATCGTGCAGTGATTGGTTCGCGTCCGCGATGCTTCTTATCTTGACGAGCGTAACCATAGAAAGGTGCGACGACTGTAATGCGCTTGGCTGATGCGCGCTTTAAAGCATCGATCATGATTAGTTGTTCCATGATCTGCTTATTTACAGGTGCAGTGTGGCTTTGAATTACGAAGGCATCGCAACCGCGAACAGATTCTTCAAAGCGAACAAAGATTTCACCATTTGCAAAGTCATAAGCGGATGTTGGTGTTAGTGGAATACCGAGTTCAGAAGCGACTGATTCAGAAAGTTCTGGAAATCCGCGACCTGAAAAGAGTCGAAGTCTTTTCTCTGAGGACAAACGAATTTCGCTCAAGGAAATTAGCCTTTCTTCTCGTCGCGTTTTTGTGAAGCTTCTGCGGCGATTGCAGATTTCGTGCCAGATCGCTTACGCATGACCCAACCTAATACATTTCGTTGCTTACCTCTAGCGACACCCATGGCACCGGCCGGAACATCTTCAGTAATTACAGATCCGGCAGCGGTGTAAGCCCCATCACCAATTGAAATCGGTGCGACAAGCATCGAATCGCTTCCGATGCGAACATGATCTCCGATAGTGGTGTGATGCTTCTCTACCCCGTCATAGTTAACAAAGATCGTAGCTGCTCCGATATTTGAACCTTCACCAATAGTGGCATCGCCAACATAAGACAGATGTGGAACTTTCGAACCATCTCCAACTTTTACATTCTTCATTTCAACGAAGGCACCAGCCTTAGCCTCACTACCGAGCAGTGTGTCCTTACGAAGATATGAGTAAGGGCCAACGCTTGCTCGAGCGCCGATAGTTGCTTCGAAGCAATTAGATTCGATGATCTTTGCGCCTTCTAAGACATTGCAGGATTCAAGAGTTGTGCGAGGTCCAATAACCGCACCGGTTGCCACTTTGGTAGAACCTAAAATTGCGGTGCCCGGAAAAATAGTTACATCGCTTTCAATCTCGGCTGTGGCATCGATCCAGGTTGTTGTTGGATCAACGATAGTGACACCTGCGCGCATAAAGCCTTCGTTGATGCGATCGCGAAGCAAAGCCGCACTTTCAGCTAACTGCACCCGATCGTTAACTCCCAAGATTTCAATAAAATCCTCAATCATTGCGGCGGCAATTGTCCCGCCTTCTTTGCGCAAGATTTCAATCACATCAGTTAAATAGAGTTCGCCCTGCGAATTATCGTTGGTTAACTTTCCGATGGCACCAGATAACTTCTTAGCATCAAAGGCATAAACGCCTGAATTAACCTCATAAATCGCCTTTACAAAATCGTCAGCATCGCGTTCTTCAACTATGCGAAGTAGCGATCCATCATCAGCGCGAACAATGCGGCCATAGCCAGTTGGATCTGGATGTTCGGCCGTTAGAACGGAGGCGGTGAAGCCACCTGCGTGGTGAGTATCTAGAAGTTGCTTAAGGGATTCGCCGGTAAGCATTGGCGTATCGCCAGCCAGGATCAAGATGGTGCCTGAGATATCGGTGCCTGCGAGCGCTAACTGTGTTGCATGGCCAGTGCCGCCACGTCGCTCTTGGAAAACAGTTGTGACATTTGGCGCGACTTGATTTAAATGTTCTTCAACGGCTTCACGGCCTGCGCCAACTACAACGCGGATTTTCTTTGGAGAAAGTGCACTGACTGCATGAAGAACGTGGCCAACAAGTGAGCGGCCTGCAACTTCGTGAAGAACTTTAGGTGTTGCAGATTTCATGCGAGTGCCTTCACCGGCGGCGAGAACAACAACCGTTTCGAGATTTGCACTCATGATGTAAGTCTAACTGGTGCGGGTAATTCATTTGGTGGCTCCGCCAGTTCTATCGGCGGGCAATTGATATTGCTCCGCCAGTTCTATCGGCGGGCAATTGATATTGCTCCGCCACCAGGTATCGATCCTGGACCCTGGGCTTCAAAGGCCCATGTGCTAGCCACTACACAATGGCGGAACGCATATTCTCCCTCATATCTATGTGTGCTCGCGACCATTGGGGCCGATCCGCACAAGAGATATATCCTCTAGACCTATGAGCGCCTATCGCGATGAAGTTGACCGCCTAATCGCGGATTGGAAGCGCGAACGCCCTGATTTAGATATCAGCCCCTTTGCGGTACTTAGCCGCATTTCACGCATTTCGCGAAACTTGGATATCGCCCGGCGTGATGCATTTGCCGATCTAGAAACTTGGGACTTCGATGTATTAGCAGCCCTTCGTCGCGCTGGAGATCCGTATCAACTCTCCCCTGGCGCGCTAATGCAAGAAACGCTTGTAACTAGTGGCACGATGACAAATCGCTTGGACCGTTTGGAGGAGATGAAGTTAATTACTCGTCAGCCAGATCCAGATGATGGCCGTGGATCACTTGTAACTTTAACGGCATCTGGCATGCGCGCAGTGGATAAGGCTTTGGAAGGTTTGCTTGAACATGAAAGAGAACTACTTAAAGGTTTAACTCGCGAGCAAAGAACTGCGCTAGCAGATTTACTTAGCGCACTAGCAGCGCACCTTGAAGATAATTAAATAACTTTCGCTCCATGCACTGGACCGTATGCTCGTGCAACGCTTCCAACTACGCCACTGGCAGTAAGTGCCACTGCTAGATCTAAACCTTGTTCCTCATCAGCAACTAAGAAGGCAACCGTTGGCCCAGACCCAGAAACTATCGAACCAAGTGCGCCATATTCTTCGCCAACATCCAGTACTAAAGTTAAAGCCGGGCGCAGAGAACACGCCGCTGACTGCAGGTCATTGTGTAAAGCCTGGCCGACCGCTTTTGGATCTGCGGCTAATAACGACTGCATAAGTGCATCGCTAGTTTGCGGCGCTGCAATATCTAACCCGGCGCGTAAACGATCGCACTCTTGGTAAACAGCTGGCGTTGATAATCCAACTGTAGATAAGGCTAAAACCCAGTGATATGTGCCGCGCGATAGCGCTGCAGTTAATTGATCGCCTCTACCTTGCCCGATTGCAGTGCCACCAGAAATCATAAAAGGAACGTCGCTTCCCAGTCGCGAACCAAATTCGTGCATCTCTTCGCGAGACATATCGAGCTCATAAAGTTCATTAATTCCAACTATTACTGCTGCAGCGTCTGCACTTCCACCAGCCATACCGCCGGCCACCGGAATAGATTTGTTAACTTCAATATGAGCGTCAATCACAAAATCATATTCATTAGCGATTAACTGCGCTGCCTTAACTGCCAAATTAGTTGCATCCGCAGGAACTCCATGGGTGTGGTCACCAACGATTGAAATTGTTATTCCATTGCCAGATGCAGATTTAGTAATCGTCACATCATCATAGATAGAGATTGCTTGAAAAACTGTAACAAGATTGTGAAAACCATCTGCCTCACGTGGGCCAACCGCTAGTTGCAAATTTACTTTGGCAGGAACTCGTACGGTGACAGAGTTGCGATTAGATTTAGGCACGCTAAGACTCTAAACCTTGTTGCGCTATTTTGCAGAACGCGCTGATATTAAGTGATTCACCGCGCAACGTGGGGTCGATCCCCGCGGCTACTAAATGCGCTTCTGCTGCAGCCGAACTGCCATAGAGTGATGACAGTGCAGCGCGCAGCATCTTGCGGCGCTGTGCAAATGCCAGATCGATAATCGCAAATACTTCCTTACGCAGAGTTTCGTCACCTGGTGTTGCGCGGCGTTTAAATCCAACTAACTTCGAATCCACATTTGGTGCTGGCCAGAAGATCGAACGTGAGACCGAACCAGCCCCAGTTACATCTGCCCACCAAGCAGCCTTAACGCTAGGAATTCCATATTCTTTGGTGTTTGGTTTGGCAGCTAAACGATCTGCAACTTCTGCTTGCACCATAACAACACCACTGCGCAGAGTTGGCAGAATTTCTAGAAGATGTAAGAAGACGGGAACCGAGACGTTGTAAGGCAAGTTAGCAACTAACACTGTTGGGTTAATTGGCAATGACTTTAACTGCAGAGCATCTTGATTAATAACAGTCAGGATTTCACTACGACCACTGTGAAGCGCAGCAGTCAAGGGAAGTTGGTTCGCTAAACGTGAATCAATCTCAACTGCGATAACGCTGGCTGCCTCTTCCATCAGCGCTAGAGTTAATGAGCCGAGTCCTGGGCCAATTTCCAGAGCAACATCACCAGATGCAATACCGGCGGTGCGAACAATCTTGCGGCAGACATTGGCATCGATTACAAAGTTTTGCCCGAGTGATTTGGCTGGCTTTAAATCTAACTTTTCAGCAAGCGCGCGAATTTCAGCGGCGCCCAGCAAGGTCATATCGTCGAACCCGCGGCGAATGAGCCAAAGATACGTTCGGCGTTATCCGAAAGCACCTGCGCGAGTGCACCAACGCTCTCATTTCGTTCTTCAGCTATAGCACGCACGATATTGGCGATCTGCGCCGGCGTATTTAACGCTCCTCGATTTGGCATAGGAGCTAAGAAAGGTGAATCTGTTTCAACCAATAACTGATCGTGTGGAACAAGCTTCACAGCATCGCGAAGTTCGGGAGCGTTTTTAAAAGTAACAGTTCCTGCGAAGGAAAGTATGTAACCGCGTTCAATACATAACTTCGCCATATCAACACCACCAGAAAAACAATGGAATACCGTCTTTTCAGGGGCTCCAACTTCGAGCAAGATAGATAAGACATCATCGTGTGAATCGCGGTCATGAATAACTAGCGCTTTCTTAGTTTTCTTCGCTAACTGAATATGCCACTTAAATGAATCTTGTTGGCGCTTACGTAGTTCAGGTGGAGTACGGAAATAATCCAAACCCGTTTCACCAATTGCTCGAACCCGCGGATGAGATGCAAGTTCCTCAATTATCTTTAGATCGGCTTCGAGATCTGGAACAACCGGGGCTTCGTTGGGATGCAAAGCCACCGCAGCCAGCACTCGATCCTTGAAGTACTCAGCCGCTGCTACGCACCATTTTGATTGTTCTGCTGAATAACCAACTTGCACAACGCGATCAATACCGGCGGCTTTCGCATCATCTAAAACTTTTTTTACTTCTGCAGAATCTGGTGCCGCATCGGTAACAATTTCTAAATGTGCATGTGCATCTACCGTTGGAACCGGAAGTGGTTTTGGCGCTGGCGCCAGCGGGCGATCAATATCGCGATTGTGGCGATCTGCCATAGGAAATTACTCTTTAGTCTCGAGTCGTGGGAAAAGAACTGGGGTCTTTGTTACGAGAGTTCCTTCAGGAAGTTGTCCCCATTGTGAAACTTTCGAGATCTGCTGATCTGCAAGTGATCCAATAGTTGCATTTGCACCAAGTGACTCCCACAAGATTTCGGTTGTTGCCGGCATTACTGGATGCAACAAGACGGCAAGTGCGCGAAGTGATTCAGCGGTGTTATACAAAATTTCTTCGAGCGCAGCTTTATTTGCAGGATCTTTCGCCAAGATCCATGGCTCCTTCTCGGTTACATAACCATTTACCTTCTTGCAGAAATCCATAACTGCGTTGATTCCACCTTGGAAATCGAGCGCGACCATTGCAGCATCGGCTTTTTCAACGGTACTAACAAGCGCTGCGGAAAGCCCGGCATCTGTGGCCTTTGCTGGCACTTTACCGTCGCAGTATTTTTCAATCATCGCAGCTAAGCGTGAAGCTAAGTTTCCGAAGTCATTTGCGAGCTCTGATGTGTAACGAGCAGACATATCTTCCCAAGAGAAAGATCCATCGCTTCCGAAAGGAATCGCGCGCAAGAAGTAATAACGGAAGGCATCGACACCAAAGTGATCGGTGATATCTGATGGGGCGATACCGGTGAGCT
>JBEAMT010000095.1:0-7400 GCA_041165825.1 Actinomycetota bacterium
CAACTTTGGTCGGCTCAATCGGAGCCTTATGAGAAATGCTTGGAGCGGGTGACCGGGATCGAACCGGCATGGCCAGCTTGGAAGGCTGGGGCTCTACCATTGAGCTACACCCGCAGGGTGAAAACCTTTATAGGTTTCGTGCGGAGCCTTAGCGTACTGCCTCGGTAACCGAGAGTAAAAAATTACTCTAGACTCACCTCTTGCGCCTCGGGGCGTAGCGTAGTGGCTAGCGCGCCTGCTTTGGGAGCAGGAGATCGGGAGTTCGAATCTCCCCGCCCCGACCAGAATTTTTTAATCGTTACTGCATCTCTATTTCAAGGAGCACTTTGTGAAGAGCACGGTCGAAACACTTTCCTCAACTCGCGTCCGTCTCGATATCGAAGTTCCTTATGCAGATCTCACTGAATATGTAGCTGATGCTTACAAAGCTGTTGCCTCAAAGGTAAATATCCCCGGTTTCCGTAAAGGCAAAGTTCCTGCAGCAATGATCGATCAGCGCGTCGGTAGAGGTTCAGTAATTGATGAAGCGATCAACAAGGCACTCCCACAGTTTTATGGAATGGCAGCTCGCGAACACGAAGTTCTCGTAGTTGGCCGTCCAGAAGTAGATATCAAGGAATACGTAGATAACGAGAAGTTGGTTTTCACTGTTGAAGTAGATGTTCGCCCAGAAGTAACACTTCCTGATTTTTCAAAGATAACAATCGAAGTTGATGATCTAGCTGTCACTGATAAAGATATCGATGAGCAGGTTGACGAGCTCCGCGCTCGCTTCGGAACTCTCATGACTGTCGAACGTGAAGCTAAAGATGGCGACTTTGTAACAGTGGATTTAACAGCCAAGATAGATGGCGCAGAAGTTGATGGCGGCAAGGCAAATGACATTTCATACGAGGTCGGCTCAAACCGCATGATCGATGGCCTAGATGCAGCGCTAATCGGTATGAAGGCTGGAGATGTTAAAAATTTTGAGACGCAACTCGTTGGTCAGAAAGATGACGAAAAGGGCGATGTCGAGATTAAGTTGAAGGCTGTTAAGGAGCGCGAACTACCACCAGTTGATGATGCCTTTGCAAAGTTGGCATCTGAGTTCGACACCATTGCAGAATTGAAGGCAGATTTCGCTGAGCGCTTGAAGCGCGTTAAGGCAATGGAGCAAGGCGCACAAGCACGCGATTTGCTACTTAAGAAGATGATTGATGATCTAGATATTCCGGTTCCAGATAAGTTGGTTGCCGACGAAGTAAACGATCACCTTGAAGGAGAAGGTCGACTAGAAGATGCAGAACACCGCGCGGAAGTTGATGGCCAGGTTCGCACTTCAATCAAATCTGATTTTTTACTTGATGCAATTGTTAAGGCAGAAGAAGTTCAAGTTAACGAAATTGAATTAACTGAATATCTCATTCGCACATCACAGCGTTATGGAATGCCACCAGAGCAATTCGCAAAGCAACTTCAGGATGCTGGTCAGATTTCACAACTTGTTGCCGAGGTATCTCGCACAAAGGCCTTGGCCGGAGTTCTAGGCCGAGTTAACGTTGTCGACAAATCAGGCAAGAAAGTAGATCTCGAGGCGCTTCGCCCGCAGACTCCACCTGAAATGCCTATTGATTCAAAGGAATAATCACCACTAAAGTCGACGGTCTTATGCGTCAACTCAAGTTCTTCGCAACGATAACTGTTCTACTTTTCTCATCTCTCTACCCAGCCGCGATTTCTGCAGCTGAGGAGATAGAGACAACCACAGTTGAAGAACTCGCACCGCCGGTAAAAGTCATACCTCCAGTCATGGTTAATCCGCTCAAGGCGAAGACGATCAAAGTGAAAACGGGACGAGTGGTCGTCTTTAGAGTAGAAAATCCAGAGATCTGGCGAGGCAAAGTAATTAACTCTTCTATTGCCAAATTTGTACCAGGTGGCCCGCAATCAACTTATGAAACCAATCCCTCGCTGACCATTCTGAAAAAAGGTAAGACTTCGGTTTCATTGACCGATGGCAAGAAGACATATCTGCTCAAGCTGACGGTTTTGTAACGGATCGCCTCTGCCCTGAGCGAACAAAGGGAGATTTGCACCCCTTTTCCCCATATTTGGGAAGCATTTCGCCTTAAGGATTGTTAAGGTCACTACATATAAAAGTTGTTATCAATCAGGAGGATGACGTGGATTATCAAGACCCACATTTGACCGGGGCTGTATCTCGGGCGGCAACAGGCAATGCGTTGGATGAGAATGTCTATAACCGCCTTTTGCGCGAACGCATCATCTTCCTTGCTGGCGAATTCCGCGACGAGATGGCTAATGCAATCTGCGCACAGATGCTTCTGCTCTCCGCCGAAGATCCAGAGAAAGATATTTATTTGTATATCAACTCACCAGGTGGCTCAGTCACTGCAGGTATGGCGATCTACGACACCATGAACTACATCAAAAACGATGTAGCAACAGTTGCAATGGGAATGGCGGCATCAATGGGTCAGTTCATCTTGAGCGCTGGAACTCCTGGAAAACGCTTTGCTACTCCACACGCACGCATCTTGATGCACCAACCTTTGGGTGGCATCGGCGGAACTGCAACAGATATTCGAATTCAGGCCGAACAAATGGCAATTACAAAGCAGACTATGTCTGAGCTAAATGCCAAGCACACAGGTCAACCGCTAGAAAAGATCATCGCTGATTCAGATCGCGATAATTGGTTTAACGCTAAGGATGCACTCGCATACGGCTTTATCGATCACATCGCCACGAATGATGGACAAGTTGCGGGAGGCAAGAAGTAATGAAGCACATACAAGAGATTACAAACCGCTACGTTCTTCCAACGATCGAAGAAAAGACCGCATACGGTTACAAACGCCTTGATCCTTACACAAAGTTATTCGAAGAGCGCATCATCTTCTTGGGTCAGCCAATTGATGACACCGTTGCAAACGATGTCATGGCACAGTTACTGACTCTTGAATCAATGGATCCAGATCGCGATATCTCGATCTACATCAACTCACCTGGTGGATCATTTACAGCGCTCACCGCCATTTATGACACTATGCAATTTGTTCGCCCAGACATCACAACAATTTGTCTCGGACAAGCAGCATCGGCTGCCGCGATCATCCTTGCCGGTGGCACCAAGGGCAAGCGTTACGGTCTAGAGCACTCTCGAATTCTTATCCACCAACCTTCATCTGAAGGTGGCGGACAAGCATCTGATATCGAAATCCAGGCGCGCGAGATCATGCGCATGCGCGGACTGCTCGAAACAATGCTCGCAAAGCATTCAAATAAGAGTATTGAAGAAATCGAGAAAGATATCGAGCGCGACAAGATTCTTACTGCCGCAGAAGCAGTTGAATACGGAATTATCGATAGGGTTATGTCTTCACGAAAGGCAAAGCCTTCCGCTTAATTCTTAGTTAAATCTCAATAAAGGGGCGTCGGTTTAGAAATGTTGAAAAAATATTTCGAACCCGGCGCTCTTTTCTCATATAAAGCCTACAGAAACCTTCTAATCTCAAACGTTCTCACCGTCATCGCGATGTCTGCTTTTCCCATCGCACTAGCTGTAACAGTTCTCGATGCTGGAGGATCTGCCTCAACGCTTGGTTTGATTCTGGCTGCACGCGTCCTATCTGGTGTATTACTCGCTCCTGTTGGCGGTGTTTGGGTCGATCGTTTACCAAGAAAAATGATTCTTATCTTCTCCGATGGATTTCGAGCGGTTATCGGAAGCGTTGTCATCTTCATCAGGCCGGAAAGCATCTCAATGTGGATTCTTGGGGGAATTGTCGTGCTGATGGGAGTTAGCGATGCTTTTGGTGGCCCCGCTGCTGGTGCAATTATTCCAAGTCTTATTCCAGATCACTTACTTCCATCAGGAAATGTAATCCGTGGAATCTTGTTAAAGGGCAGTCATATCGCTGGCCCAGGAGTCGCTGGAGTAATTGTTGTCTCATTGGGAACGCACGCAACCTATATCGCAACCTCTGTTTTCTTTCTTCTTGGCGCAGTTTTGCTAATCCGAATAGATGAAGGCCCTGCAGTTGCTCCAGTTGATAAGGAGAATAAATTCTTTCACGAGATTCGTGAAGGCCTAAGAGTCGTCTGGTACTACAAGTGGATTGCGGCGATGATTCTTATGGCGTCAGTTCAGTTGATGATGGTTATCGGAGTTGAAAACGTATTGCTGCCAGTAATTACAAAAAGAGATTTTGGTACTGCGTCAGTTTTTGCAACATCTGCCGCACTCTTTAGTTTGGGAGGTGCAATTTCAGCCATCATATGCATAAAGGCAAAGGTTAAAAACCCGGGGCTAGTATCAGTAGTCGTATGGGGTTTGTTTATTTTTGCGCCGCTAGTTTTGGCATTTCCTTCTTCAAAAGAATTAATCTTCTTGGCATACTTTGCCGCTGGATTCTCGGTAGGGCCGTGGGAGGCTTTTTGGGCAACTCAAGTCCAACGCGAAGTTCCCGCCGCCTACCAAGGGCGTGTTTTTAGCATTGACTACATGGGTTCACTTGGCTTAATGCCTTTAGGTATGGCACTTGCTGGACCGATGGTTAATGTCTTCGGTGAGAAAGAACTCTTGATCGGCGTAGCAGTTTTTCACTTACTTATATGCGCCATTGTCTTGTTGGTGCCTGGAGTTAAGCAGATGAAGTCGACTAAGCCCCCATACTCTCCTGATAATTCATCTATGGGCGAACATCCCCAAGCCTGATTTAACCTCCAAAATTTCGGACTAAAAACTATTCTTATCCCATGACTCGTATCGGTGAAACAAGCGACCTGCTCAAATGTTCCTTTTGTGGCAAGACACAGAAGCAAGTTAAGAAGCTTATCGCCGGTCCTGGTGTTTACATCTGCGACGAATGTATCGAACTCTGTAACGAGATCATCGTTGAAGAACTCGCTGAAGGAAGCACGCTTGGCTTAACCGAACTTCCAAAGCCACAAGCAATTTTTGAATTTCTAGATCAATATGTAATCGGGCAAGATCGCGCCAAGAAATCTTTAGCCGTTGCCGTTTATAACCACTACAAGCGAGTTCAATCAGGTGAAGCAAAAGGCGAAGACGGGGTAGAACTCGCTAAGTCAAATATCTTGTTGCTTGGCCCAACTGGTTGTGGCAAGACTCTTATGGCGCAAACTTTGGCACGTATGCTCAATGTTCCGTTTGCAATTGCAGATGCCACCGCTCTTACCGAAGCGGGTTACGTCGGCGAAGATGTAGAAAATATTTTGCTAAAGCTTTTACAGGCCGCAGATTACGATGTAAAGAAAGCCGAAACCGGAATTATCTATATCGACGAAATCGATAAGGTCGCACGTAAATCTGAAAACCCTTCGATCACTCGCGACGTATCAGGCGAAGGTGTTCAGCAAGCACTTCTTAAAATTCTTGAAGGAACCGTTGCATCAGTTCCACCACAAGGTGGACGAAAGCACCCACACCAAGAATTTATTCAACTCGATACAACGAACGTTCTCTTTATCGTAGGTGGCGCATTCGCCGGTCTAGATAAAATCATTGAAGCGCGCAGCGGAAAAGCTGGAGTTGGCTTTAATGCAACGCTGCAAGAGGCTGTAGATAAAAATCGTAAGGATATCTTCGCTGATGTAATGCCAGAAGATCTTTTAAAGTTTGGAATGATCCCTGAATTCATTGGTCGCTTGCCAGTACTTACAAGCGTTGAAAATCTAGATAAGCTGGCGCTCATGCAGATTTTGACAGAGCCAAAGAATGCACTCGTTAAGCAATATCAGCGCCTCTTTAATCTGGATGATGTGGAACTTGAATTCACTCCCGAATCACTCGATGCCATCGCAGAGCTTGCGCTAAAGCGCGGCACCGGTGCTCGTGGACTTCGCGCAATCATGGAATCAGTACTTTTATCTGTGATGTACGAAGTGCCAAGTCGCAGCGATATCGCAAAGGTGATCATTAATAAGGAATGTATTGATGAAAACGCTGCTCCTACCCTGGTTGCACGCACTGGCGATATTCCAAAGCGCGCTTCACGCCGCGAAAAAGGTACAGAGGAGAAGAGCGCATAATCTAGACTGCGCTCTATGTCTTCAGGAACGCCATCAGGCAAAGAACTCGCATCGACCTTTAATCCGGCCGATATCGAGTCGAGCCTCTATTCCAAATGGCTAAAGGCTGACTATTTCACCGCCGATGCTTCATCTTCTAAGGAAGCATTTACGATCGTGCTTCCACCACCAAATGTGACAGGAGTTTTACATATTGGTCACGCGCTAGATCAGACTCTGCAAGATTGTTTATCTCGTATGAAACGTATGAAGGGTTACGAAGTTCTCTGGTTACCTGGCATGGATCACGCCGGTATCGCAACTCAGAATGTTGTTGAAAAACAATTGGGCGCTCAGGGGCTTTCTCGTCATGATTTAGGACGCGAAGATTTCGTTAAGAAAGTTTGGGAATGGAAGGCCGAATCCGGTGGAGCAATCCTTGATCAGATGAAGCGCTTAGGTGTAAGCGTCGACTGGTCGCGCGAGCGTTTCACAATGGATGAAGGAATGTCTAAAGCTGTTGTATCAATTTTTAAGAAGATGCATGAAGCAGGCCTTATCTATCGCGCAGAAAGAATTATCAACTGGTGTCCACGTTGCTTAACAGCGCTTTCAGATATCGAAGTCGATCACCAAGATGATGCCGGTGAATTCGTACAAATTCGTTACGGCGAAGGTGAACAATCAATCGTTGTCGCAACAACTCGTGCTGAAACAATGCTCGGTGATGGCGCTGTAGCTGTTCACCCAGATGACCCACGCTATAAGCACATGATTGGTACTGAAGTTTTGCTTCCGCTAGTTGATCGCATGATCCCGATCATCGCTGATGAACTTGTGGAAATGGATTTCGGAACTGGTGCCGTTAAAGTTACGGCCGCACATGACCCGAATGACTTTGAAATGGCTGTCCGCCACAACGTTCCATTCGTTGTAATTATGAACGAGCACGGCGTAATGGCCGGAACCGGAACCGAGTTCGATGGCATGGATCGCTTTGATGCTCGTGTTGCTGTCGTCGCAAAATTGAAGGAGATGGGTCGCGTTGTTGCCGAAAAGCGCCCATATATTCACGCAGTTGGCCACTGTTCACGTTGCGATACAACTGTTGAACCACGTCTTTCAAAGCAATGGTTTGTAAAGGTTGCACCGCTTGCTAAAGCATCAGCTGATGCTGTGCGCAGCGGTGAAGTAAAGATTGAACCAGAAGCACTGGCACCTCGATATTTCGAGTGGGTAAATAATATGCACGACTGGTGTATCTCTCGCCAACTTTGGTGGGGGCACCGCATTCCGGTTTGGTACGGACCTAACGATGAATTAAAAGTTGTTGGCCCAGATGAAAAGGCGCCAGAAGGTTG
>JBEAMT010000096.1:0-6980 GCA_041165825.1 Actinomycetota bacterium
CCACCGGTTACTGAGAAAACTGTGCCTTCAGTGGTTTCGCGTGATGATGCATATGGATCTGTGTATGGATCTGCCAACGGACTCACTTGTAAGACCTCCGATCTGATGGAGGTGGTGTAACAGCGCCCTTGTATTCAACGCCGATTCCGCCGAGTGCGTAATCCTTACGTTGTGGATGTCCTTGCCAATCATCTGGCATCAAAATACGTGTAAGTCCTGGGTGGCCATCGAAGATGATGCCGAACATGTCGTATGTCTCGCGCTCGTTCCAGTTTGATCCAGCCCAAACTTCAACAAGTGAAGGAATATGTGGATCGGTATCTGCAACAGAAACTTCCAAACGAATACGTTGGTTATTTGTAACGGATAACAGGTGATAAACCGCATGTAGTTCGCGGTTGGTATCTTCTGGATAGTGCACACCAGATACACCCATCGACATTTCAAATTTCAATTTATCGCGCAAGATAAGTGCGACTTCAACCAAGCGCTCGCGCTTGATGTGAAGGGTTAGCTCGCCGCGATCAACAACTACGCGTTCAATTGCATCTGCGAAATCTGGATAGGCACGCTCTAGATCATCAGCAACCTGATCGAAATAGCCACCAAATGGGCGCTGTGAAGATCCAGGCGTTGCAGCCGCGCGTACTAGCCCGCCGTAACCTGAGGTATCCCCCGTGCCGGCAGCACCAAACATTCCGTGCTTATCGTCAGACATTTAAGCTAGCAACCCCTTCAACTGATGGGTTGGTACTGCAGCCATTGCTGCCGCTTCAACTTCCTTAATAACTTTTTCGCGGTTAGGTCCGAGTTTTTCGTCGTAGATCTGATCGTGCAATTTAAGAATTGCATCCATCAACATCTCAGGACGTGGTGGACAACCTGGCAGATAAATATCAACTGGAACTACGTGGTCAACACCTTGCACGATTGCGTAGTTGTTAAACATTCCACCTGATGATGCACATGCGCCCATTGCGATAACCCACTTTGGCGCTGCCATTTGATCATAAATCTGGCGAAGCACAGGAGCCATCTTGTTTGAAACGCGACCGGCCACGATCATCAAATCTGCTTGACGTGGGGATGCGCGGAAAACTTCCATACCAAAGCGTGCGAGATCGTAACGACCGGCACCTGCAGCCATCATCTCGATTGCACAACATGCCAAACCGAAAGTTGCTGGCCAGAGTGAATTTTTACGCATGTAACCTGCAAGTTTTTCAACTGAGGTTAAAACGATTCCACTAGGTAACTTCTCTTCTAATCCCATTCGAGGCCTCCGCGACGCCAGACATAAGCAAAAGCAACGAAGACTGTTCCGATAAAGATCGCCATTTCGACTAAACCAAATAGTCCAAGTTGATCAAAGGTGACAGCCCATGGATATAAGAAAACGATTTCAATATCAAAGATGATAAAGAGCATCGCGGTTAAAAAGTATTTGACTGGAAAGCGTCCACCTTGTGATGCTTGTGGCGAAGGTTCAATTCCGCACTCGTACGCTTCTAACTTCGCACGGTTGTAACGAGCAGGTCCGGTAAGAGCGGCTGCGGCAAGAGAGAAAATTGCGAACCCAAAGCCAACGGCGGCAATCGCCAGAATTGGAACATATGGGTTACCGATCACAAGCGAAATCCTAAGGTGGCCACGGGGGTGGTCGTGACCGTTACGCCTTTACGCCTCTGTGAACTGCAACAACTCCGAAAGTTAAGTTCTGCCAGCCCACTTGGCTCCATCCGACGGCCTCAATCTTGGCGGCGAGCGCCTTCTGGTTTGGCCACGCCCTGATCGATTCGGCCAGGTAAACATAGGCATCTGGGTTAGAAGAGGTCTTCTTGGCAATCGCTGGAAGGGCGCGCATCAAGTAATTTGTATAAAGCTTTCGAAATGGCGCCCAAGTTGGGCTGGAAAACTCGGCTATGACGATCCTGCCGCCATTTTTAGTTACTCGTAGTGCTTCCCGGAGGGCTTTATCAACATCAGAGGTATTGCGAAGCCCGAAAGAGATGGTCACAACGTCGAATTCCCCATCGGCGAAGGGCAGATTCAAGGCATCGGCGAAGGTAAAGGGCAGGTGGGGACGGGCTTTGCGGCCGGCAGCCAGCATGCCTTCTGAGAAATCTGCTGGAATCACATCGGCACCGGCTGCAGCCAGGGGTTCTGAGCTAGATCCTGTGCCAGCGGCTAGGTCCAGGATCTTCATCCCAGACTTTGGGGCGATGATCGCGGTGGTCGCCCGGCGCCAAGCTTTGGTTCGGCCCAGGCTGAGCAGGTCATTTACTAGGTCATAACGCTTGGCCACGCCATCGAACATTGCGGCTACTTCATCAGGGTCTTTATCCATATTTGCGCGCGACATAGGGCAAGTCTCTCGCAATAGTAGGCTCACTCACAACTCAAAAAGCGGCAAAGGGGAAGTAAATGTCGATCGCAACTGGATCACTTCGGGCAACAGTCTTTCCTAAAAGTACTGCGTTAACCCACGCCACATTTATTGTGGGCGGCACCTTATTTATAGCAGCGCTGGCACAAATTGCTGTTCCGGTTCCAGGATCCCCAGTTCCTGTCACAGGTCAAACTCTCGCCGTTTATTTAATCGGCACGACCTATGGAGCGCGCTTAGGTTTTGCAACTTTTGCAACGTATTTACTTGCCGGAGTTGCAGGGGCTCCAGTCTTTGCTGCAGCAACAGGTGCAACTAGCCACGGTATTGCCCGTTTAACTGGTGCAACTGGTGGTTATCTAATCGGAATGCTCGTAGCCACATTTGTGCTTGGTGCGCTCGCAGATCGCAAAGCCGATCAGAAATTTAAAACTTCATTTCCAGCGCTAACTTTGGGAAGCGCAATAGTCTTCGCCTTTGGATTGATCTGGTTAAAAACTTCGCTAGATCTTTCCTGGGCAGCAACAATAAGTGCAGGCCTTACTCCATTTATCTTTGGCGAACTTTTGAAGATTGCAATCACTGCAACTTCTCTGCCACTGATTTGGCGTAAGATTTCACAAAAGTTAAATCGATAACCTAAATTTTTATGCCGCAACTCATCTCCGTTACTACTGCGCGCCTGGGCGAGCACTTACCGCTACTGGAACTACTTCCAGATAGCGCACCCGTTTCTTGGGTTCGCGGCGGCGACGGTTTAGTTGGTTGGGGATCTTATGCATCTACAAAAGTCAGCGGTCCAAGCCGCTTTAACGATGCCCGCACCTGGTGGCATCAGCAGTTAGAAAAACTCGCAATCTCTGATTCGGTTCACGTCAGCGGTACCGGCCCGATTCTCTTTACCTCTTTCTCTTTTGATCAGAGCGAAGAATCTGTTCTTGTAATTCCAGAAGTAATTGTTGGAATGCGAAATGGCAGCTCTTGGATTACTTGGATCGGCGAACATGCACAGCCAAAGTTATTTGAGAGCGCTCAAAATCTAGAAGATGCCGAATACAACTGGGGCGATGGATCACTTAGTCCGGCCGAATGGCAGATTCGGGTATCACAAGCAATTAAAGAAATTGAGAGTACGAATCTTGAAAAAGTTGTTCTCGCTCGCGATTTAAAAATTAACTCACATAGGGCGATTGATCCAAGAAAGATTTTGCGCAATTTAAGCGCGGAGTATCCTTCAACTTGGATCTTTGCTGTTGATGGCTTGATCGGAGCAACCCCCGAACTCTTGCTCCGATTATCACGCGGCATGGTTACATCTCGCGTACTTGCCGGCACAATCAGCAAAACTGGTGATGATGAAAAAGATTTAGCACTGGCTGCTTCTCTTGCCCGCTCATCGAAAGACCTTGAGGAACATGAATACGCTGTCCGCTCAGTTGCTGATGCGCTGGATCCATTCTGCACCTCAACAAACGTTCCTGAATCACCCTTTGTTCTTCATTTAGCTAACGTAATGCACCTTGCAACAGATGTAACAGGTGCTCTAATCGAGAGTAAAAAGAGCGTTGACATTTTTACTATCCTGGAAAAGTTACATCCATCGGCTGCAGTTTGTGGAACGCCGACTGATCTCGCAGCAAAGTTGATAAAAGATATTGAAGGCATGCCACGTGGTCGCTATGCCGGTCCAGTTGGTTGGCTCGATGCTCGCGGAGATGGAGAATTAGGAATTGCACTTCGCTGCGGGCAGATAACTGAGAATGAAATCCGTATCTTTGCCGGTTGTGGAATCGTTGCCGGTTCTAACCCAGAAAAAGAGCTTAGCGAGAGCAACGCGAAGTTTGCGCCAATGCGCAGTGCGCTTTCTTAAAATTAAAGCGACTTCATCTTTTCTGAAAGCTGCTTAATTAAATCTGCATTTGCTTCGCGATTTGGCGCATTTAAAACTACGACGCTCAGCCCTTTTATAGGTGTAGTCAAATCTTTAACTAAATCATCTGCGTTGTCGATAGTTTTTGAGCTGATACCCATAGAAGCCGCAATCGCTGCAGGATTTAGGCCGTGAGGAGTTCCGAAGACTGTCTCGAATCCCGGTGCACCACGTTGTGGCAAGGTGGAAAATATCCCTCCACCATCGTTATTTACTACATAAATCTTTAAATTAACCGGGTCATGATGGATTAGCCCTGTTATGTCATGAAGAAAAGCTAGATCTCCAAGCAATGCAACTGCCGATCCATGATGTGTTGCGATTCCGGTTGCTGTTGAAATGTTGCCATCGATACCGGCAAGTCCGCGGTTGGCATACGTTGTTATTCCTGAGCGAGAAAAGGCAAATGCTTCCAAATCTCTAATTGGACGCGAAGATGCGATAAAAAATGCCGTGTCATTAGGCAAATTAGATGCAATTTCGCGAGCAATTAGTGGCTCTGACCATTTCGAGAGTTCATTCACAACTTTTGCAGAACGTTCTGAGTACTTCTGCCACTTAGCGCTCCATTCGGGATCTGCAGAGGCAACAGATAGTTCGGGTAGATCAGTAAATTTTTTATCGGCCAATCGATCTGAATCGACGGTTTCCAAACGCGGATCGATGACAATGCTATAGCGCGCTGATTTAATTAGTGAATTTACAGATCTGGAAAGAGTTGTACGCCCAATAACGATTACGGTGTCCGGAGTTAAATCTTTAGCTATTGATGTTGCTGTTAGAAATAAGCTGGCGTGGGAGTTTGCTTGGGGAAAGGTAAGTGGATCTTCGCTGATTACCGGCCAGCTGAGTAATTTAATAAATTCGCCTACTGCGGCAACATCGAGTCCGCCACGGTCGTGGCCGATAACCAACAAGCCACGAGTTGATTTACTAGCCAGGGTTCCAGCTTTCTTACGATCAAAGACTTTTGGTGGATTCATTTTCAAACCATCAAGCCACGCATCGCCGTTATCGCCGAGAAGAGGTTCTTCAAATTGCACATTTATGTGTACTGGGCCAGATTGAAGTGCATTGAGTGGAAGTTCCAATGGATATGCCGCACCAGAAACATCGGAGAAATAACGAACTGCTTTGCCAAAAATACGTGCTTGTTCTGTTGTTTGATTTGCACCTGTACGGCGAAGTTCTGCTGGACGATCTGCGGTGATCACAAAGAGTGGAATATTTGAGTGTGAAGCTTCAAGAACCGCAGGATGATAATTAGCAACGGCTGTTCCGCTTGTGCAGATCACTGGCACTGGACGAGCACTAGCTTTAGCTAAACCAAGTGCGTAAAACGCTGCGGTTCGCTCATCGATACGAATATGTAACTTAATTAGCCCACGTTTTTCGGCCGCGATTAAAGCTAGAGATAAAGGTGCGTTACGCGATCCAGGTGAAATAACCGCATCGGTGATTCCAGCTTCGAGGATTTGGCGAATAATTACGCGAGCGAGAGTTGTCGCTTGACTCATTTAAGTAACTTCCCAACTCTCATAATGCGATTCTTCCACCATTCAAAGCGATCAGGTGCCACATCAAGGCCCTCTAGCTGCGGAGATATCTGACCCAATGCGATTTTTCCATCAACAATTTGATGCACAGCAACATCACTGGCTAAGAGTGATCCAGTCGCTAATCCACAGTCATGGGTCAGATCACTAATTGATGCAGCAAGGTTTAGTCCGTACTCGATTCCGATGGCGCTCTCTAAAGCGCTAGAGACAACAACTGGCAAACCATGATGGGTTGCGATTTCAAGAGAGCGTTGAATTCCGCCAAGTGGCTGAACTTTTAGCATCACTAAATCTGCAGCGCCCGTGAGATCAACAGCAAATGGATCTGCGGCTTTGCGAATTATTTCATCCGCTGCAATGCGCAATGGAATTTTAATCTTGCTCTTTAGTTCACGAAGTTCTTCGACTGTTGCACATGGTTGTTCCACATATTCAAGCGGACCGATCTCTTCGTAGTATGCGTATAGATGAGTGAGCGCCTCATCTACTGACCAGAGTCCGTTTACATCGACGCGGATTGCAGCTTTTGGTGCGTTAGAAAAGACGCGCGCAACTCGAGCGACATCTTCGTTGAGATTGCGCCCGACTTTTACCTTAAAAGTTTTCACACCTTGGTATGAACGCATGAGTTCTTCGATCTCTTTTTTATCGTTGAGCTCTGGAATCGTCCCGTTGACTGCAATTGCATCTCGATATCGCTTAGGACGCGCAACCGTGGCTGCCTCTATGGCGCTAGCAAGCCATGGGCGGCACTCTTTATCGTCGTATTCGAGAAATGGTGAGAACTCTCCCCAACCTTGTGGGCCTTGCATAAGTGCAACTTCGCGATAAGTCACACCACGAAAATTGGTGCGCGTTGGAAGAGCGATTACACGTAGTGTTGCAAGGAGGTCATCAAGCATAAGAACTAAGGACGTTTTGGAAACTTTCCGAAATCAGGTGCGCGCTTTTCTTTATAAGCATCGCGACCTTCTTGTCCTTCTTCGCTTAAGTAGAAGAGAAGGGTGGCATCGCCTGCAAGTTGTTGAATGCCAGCAAGGCCATCGTCGGCTGCGTTCATTGAAGATTTCAGCAAGCGAAGTGCAAGCGGAGAATTGCGCAGCAT
>JBEAMT010000097.1:0-7746 GCA_041165825.1 Actinomycetota bacterium
ATGGCTAACCACGGCAATATGTATGGACCAAGTTTTACATTTCTTGGAATTCCACAGTGCGATCTTGAAGATCCAAAGTCTTATGCCGATGCCGATGTAATCATCGTTGGCGCACCTATAGATTCCGGAACATCACATCGCTCTGGAGCAAAGTTTGGCCCGCAGGCAATTCGTGGTGGCGACTATTTGCCACATGATGCAGAACGCCCCCATCTAGCGCTGCGCATCGATGCACTTAGGGCGCTCAAGGTTTATGACGCTGGCGATTTAATGATGCCTCCCGGAGATCTAGTTGCATCGCTGAAAGTTTTGGAAGAAGCAACTGAAAAGATTTCACGCGCTGGAAAGATCCCGGTAATTCTTGGGGGAGACCATTCGATCGCATCAGCAGATGTCGCAGGAATTGCAAAGCATCGCGGGCTCGGCAAGATTTCTATGATCCACTTTGATGCTCACGCCGACACTGGTGAAGATCAATTTGGCGCACTAATTGGCCACGGAACTCCGATGCGTCGCTTAATTGAATCCGGCCAGGTTCGCGGAGATCGCTTCCTGCAACTAGGGCTTCGCGGATATTGGCCAGATGACAAAACGCTAAATTGGATGCGCGATCAAGGTATGCGCTCATATGAGATGACTGAAATTCATCATCGCGGGTTAGATAAAGTCCTTAATGAATCGTTTGCAACCCTTACCGATGGATGCGATGGAGTATTCCTTTCAGTTGATATCGATGTTGTCGATCCGGGTATGGCTCCAGGTACTGGAACTCCAGAACCAGGTGGAATGACTAGCCGCGAATTACTAGAAGCGGTGCGTCGCATCTGCCTAGAACTTCCCATTGTCGGTATAGATGTGGTTGAAGTGGCCCCGCCATTTGATTCAGCTGATATCACTGCAATTCTTGCAAATCGCGTTGTGCTAGAAGCGCTATCTGCGATCGCAAAGCGTCGTAGCGGAACTCCGTATTCACCAACGCAAAATTTGCTCGATAGATAGTTAATTGGTAGCAGCGGTGAAAGATTTAGTAATCCTTGGTGCAACTGGCTCTATTGGTGTGCAAGCGCTAGAAATAGTTGAATCTAATCCATCGCTATTTCGCGTTGTTGCAATCACCGCGGCAGGCAATAACCCTGATCAGATAATTGCTCAAGCTAAGAAATTTAACATTCAAGTAATTGGCGTGATGAAGAACGCAGAACTAATTAAGGCCGCTTTGCCAGAGGCAACGGTAATTGATGGACCGCTTGCAGCAACAGAGATCGCAGCGATTACTTGTGATGTAGTTCTAAACGGTATTACCGGCTCAATTGGGTTAGGTCCGACTTTGGCCGCGCTTCGCGTAGGAAATCGCGTCGCCCTCGCCAATAAAGAATCACTTGTGGCGGGTGGAGATTTAGTTATGTCTCTTGCAAAACCTGACCAACTACTGCCCGTTGACTCTGAGCACTCAGCTCTCTGGCAATCTCTAATGGGCGGCAAGAAATCGGAAGTTTCTAAATTAATCCTCACGGCAAGTGGTGGTCCATTTCGCGATCGCACTGATTTATCTGCCATTACTGTTCAAGAAGCACTCAACCATCCGACTTGGTCTATGGGACCTGTTGTCACGATTAACTCTGCAACGCTAGTGAATAAGGGCCTTGAGATCATCGAGGCACATTACCTATTTGCGATTCCTTACTCACAGATTGAAGCGGTTATTCATCCGCAGTCAGTTGTTCACTCAATGGTTCAGTACACCGATGGCTCAACGATTGCTCAGGCATCGCCTCCAAATATGAAGGGTCCAATATCTTTTGCAATTAACTATCCAGACCGCGTTAAAGCAGCGACTCCTGCAATTGATTGGACGCAGTCTCACACTTGGACATTTGCTCCAATAGATAACGAAAGATTCCCAGCGATTGATCTAGCGCGCAGGTGCGGAACTTTAGGCGGTGGGCTTCCTGCGATCTTTAATGCGGCAAATGAAGTCTGCGTATCCGCATTTATCACAGGAAAAATTGGATTTACCACAATTATTGAAACTGTGGAAGAAGTTGTGCAGAAACTTGGTTCGAAATCTGCCGGTACGCTACGCGATCTATCCGATGTCAGTGCCATTGAAGATGATGCGCGAGCAATCGCGACAGAACTTCTTCAGAAAGTAGCCCTTTAATGGAAATCATCGGAATTCTCGCCTTTATATTCGCTCTGCTCTTCTCAGTGATGGTTCACGAATTTGGCCATTACCTGACAGCTCGACGATATGGAATGCGCGTTTCTGAGTTCTTCGTTGGATTTGGTAAACGAATCTGGTCCCGTCAACGCGGAGAAACTGAGTTCGGAATCAAAGCAATTCCAGCTGGCGGCTACTGCCGTATCGACGGAATGACGCCACGCGATGAGATGCCAGAAGGTGAAGAAGGCCGTGCCTTCTATCGCGCATCCTCTACACGCAAGTTAATCGTTTTAGGCGCTGGTTCATTTCTACACTTTGTACTTGGCTACCTCTTGCTCTTCGTTCTTTTGGCGGGTGTTGGTGTAAACCAAGTTCTGCCCGTAATCGATTCCGTTGCACCGAACAGCGCTGCAGCTGCGGCAGGTTTCCAAAAGGGTGATCAAATTATTGCAATTGATGGTGATCGCTCAACCGATTGGCAAGAACAACTATTAAAGATTCGTAACTCTGAGGGGCGTCCGCTTACCTTCACCGTTGAAAGAGATGGTGTAGTTAAAGATATTTCTGCAGCACCACGTATGACCGATATCGATGATGGCACATCACGTTATGTACTTGGCATTATCAATGAATTCGGTACCAAGCGAATGAGTCCATTTTCATCAGTTACTCGGGCAGCCGAGCTAACTTGGCGATTTACATCAGCATCTGCAACATCTTTAGTTCAACTTCCTACCAAGATTCCTGCGCTTTGGGGTCAGACTTTTGGTGGCGAAGAGCGCGATGAAAATGGTTTGGTTGGAGTCGTCGGAGTAGCGCGCGTATCAGGCCAAGCAGCAGCAAGTGGCGAATTAGATCTAGCCGAACGTCTCGGAACATTTATATTGATTGTCGCTAGCTTAAATATCTTTGTCGGTCTCTTTAATCTCTTACCAATTCTGCCGCTAGATGGTGGCCATATGGCAGTTGCCATTGCAGACGAGATCCGTGCGCTCTTTGCAAAAATTCGTCGAAAGCCGCGCCCTGCTGCCATCGATGTGCAAGTGCTCACACCAATTACTGCAACAGTCTTTGTGATCTTGGCAGCGCTGACTGTTCTGCTTTTGATTGCAGATATTTTCAATCCAATTTCGCTCAACTTCTAAGAAGCAGCACGGCGGTTAAATCGCCGATTGCCTATTTTTGGTGCAGAATAGGGCCATGGTTGATCTCGGAATTCCTAGCGCCCCACCTGCTCCGCTACATCCTCGTCGCAAGACTCGACAATTGCAGGTCGGCAGCGTCGGAGTAGGAAGCGATTCACCGGTAAGCGTGCAATCTATGTGCACAACGTTAACTGCTGATGTGAATTCAACGTTGCAGCAGATCGCTGAACTAACTGCTGCGGGATGCCAGATCGTGCGCGTTGCAGTTCCAAGCCAAGATGATGCCGATGCGCTTGCACAGATCGCTAAGAAATCTCAAATCCCAGTTATTGCAGATATTCACTTCCAACCAAAATATATCTTCGCCGCAATCGATGCTGGGTGCGCTGCCGTTCGTGTAAACCCAGGAAATATCAAACAATTTGATGACAAGGTTAAAGAGGTAGCAAAAGCAGCGGGCGATGCGGGTATTCCCATTCGTATCGGAGTAAATGCGGGATCACTTGATCCACGTTTGCTTGCTAAGTACGGCAAAGCAACACCTGAAGCACTTGCCGAATCTGCGCTCTGGGAAGCATCACTTTTTGAAGAACATGGCTTTTCAAATCTAAAAATTTCCGTTAAGCATCATGACCCAGTAACAATGGTTAATGCATATCGCATCTTGGCTGCAAAGTGCGAATACCCATTGCACCTTGGTGTGACTGAAGCCGGTCCGGCTTTCCAGGCAACCATTAAATCTGCAACAGCATTTGGTATTTTGCTCGCTGAAGGTATTGGTGACACTATTCGCGTATCAATGTCGGCTCCACCTGTTGAAGAGGTAAAGGTCGGAATTTCTATTCTCGAATCACTCAATTTGCGTCAACGTAAGCTCGAGATTGTTTCTTGCCCATCATGTGGTCGCGCACAAGTAGATGTTTATACCTTGGCTGAAAAAGTGCAGGCCGGACTTGAGGGAATGACGGTTCCACTTCGCGTTGCAGTTATGGGTTGCGTAGTAAACGGACCAGGTGAAGCGCGAGAGGCAGATTTAGGCGTTGCATCTGGAAACGGTAAAGGCCAGATCTTCGTTAAAGGTGAAGTAATCAAGACCGTGCCTGAAGCGATGATCGTTGAAACGCTTATCGAAGAAGCGATGCGATTGGCTGAAGAGATGGAAGCCGCTGGTGTTGGTTCAGGCGAACCTTCCGTCACAGTTAAGTAATAACGCGATAAGGTTGCGAACATGTTGCGCATGTCCAGCCTATTTCTTCGCACTCTGCGCGATGATCCTGCCGATGCAGAAGTTCCAAGCCATAAGCTCTTAGTACGTGCTGGATATATCCGCCGAATAGCTGCAGGAATTTACTCATGGTTGCCACTTGGCGTAATCACTTTGCGTAACGTAGAAAAAGTTATCCGCGAAGAGATGGATAAAGCAGGTTTTCAAGAAGTTCATTTTCCTGCGCTCTTGCCACGCGAAGCCTATGAAGCAACTAACCGTTGGGAAGAGTACGGCCCATCACTCTTTAGATTGCAAGACCGCAAAGGTGGAGATTACCTTCTAGGCCCAACCCATGAAGAAATGTTTACCTTGATGGTTAAAGGTGAATATTCATCATATAAAGACTTGCCACTAACTATTTATCAGATTCAAAATAAATTCCGCGATGAAGCGCGTCCACGTAGCGGAATTATCCGCGGCCGCGAATTTGTTATGAAAGATTCGTACTCATTTGATTTAACCGATGAAGGCTTAGAACTTTCCTATCAAAAACATCGTGATGCCTACATAGCAACATTTGATCGCCTCCACCTTAGATACAACATAGTTAAAGCGGTCTCTGGCGCGATGGGTGGATCTAAATCTGAAGAGTTCTTGGCTCCTTGCCCAACAGGTGAAGACACTTATGTTCTCTGCCCTAAGTGTGGATTCGCTGCAAATGTAGAAGCAATGGTCACCAAAGTTGCTCCAGGTGATGCAAATGGTGTTCCAGCACTTGAAGAACTCGATACCCCAAATACGCCAACCATTGATTCACTCGTTAAAGTACTTAATTCGAAATTCGGTGGCGGATTTACCGGCGCATCAACCCTTAAAAATGTTTTATTGATGGCAGACAACAAAGCAATTTCTGTTTTAGTTCCAGGTGATCGTGAGGTAGATCTAAAGCGTTTACAAGCTGGGTTACCTGGAGTAGAAGAACTACGTGTATTTGAAGAAGCTGATTTCGCAAAGCACCCAGGATTAGTTAAGGGATATATCGGGCCACAAGATGCTGGAAAGTTTGGCATCACGGTCTACGCCGATCCTCGCGTTGCACCCGGTACGTCTTGGGTAACTGGTGCAAATAAGAAAGATCGCCATGCTCGCAACGTAGTAAATGGTCGTGACTTCACACCAGATGCTTACGTTGAAGCAGCTGAAATTCGCGAAGGAGATTCATGTCCAGAATGCTCAACTGCAGTTGTTATTGATCGCGCAATTGAGATCGGCCATATCTTTCAATTGGGTCGCAAGTACGCAGATGCACTTGGTCTTACCGTGCTTGATCAAAACGGAAAAACTCAAGTTGTCACAATGGGATCATATGGAATCGGAGTATCACGCGCAGTAGCAGCAATCGCAGAGCAGAGTTACGACGAGATTGGTCTGGTTTGGCCTTTAGAAGTTGCGCCAGCAAAAGTTCATATCGTTGCCACTGGCAAAGAAGATCTGCCATTTGATACAGCGCTAGATATCGCTATCAAGCTCGAAGCAATTGGAATATCAGTGATGCTTGATGATCGCCGCGATCCGAGTGCTGGAGTTAAATTTAAGGATGCAGAACTTATAGGAATTCCGCTGATTGTTGTCGTTGGAAAATCACTAGCCGATGGCAAGATAGAACTGCGCAACCGTAAATCAGGTGATAAATCTGAAGTTGCCGTTGGTGATGCCATTTCTGCAGTTACATCTCTGATCGCTTCACTTTCTTAAAGTGTTTGTAGATCTAACTCTATATACATTTGCATTCTTGGCCTTAGCCGCTTTTTGTGCCGGGCTTATTGACGCCATCGCTGGGGGAGGAGGGCTGATTCAACTTCCCGCAATGTTGATTGGTTTAGCAAAAACCGAGACGGTGATTGTGCTTGGGACAAATAAAGTTCCTTCTATTTTCGGAACGGCTGCAACTGCCATAACTTACCGACGAAATATAAAGGTGAGTTCAACGTTATTGATTGTCATGGCTATTCCAGCTTTTGCTGGCTCTATGGCGGGAGCATCGCTGGCATCTCTTATCCCTAGCGAAGTTTTGAAACCGTTAGTAGTTGCGCTTCTTATTGCAGTTCTTGTCTACACCTGGAAACGTCCTCAACTCGGACAGATCGAATCCATGCGCCATAGCGAAGGCAAGAGGCTAAAAATTTCTGCGTTAGCAGCTCTCGTAATTGGTTTTTATGACGGCATCATCGGGCCTGGTACTGGATCTTTCCTGATACTTACATTGGTAGCAATAATGGGTTTTGCATTTCTATCAGTATCGGCGATTGCCAAAGTCGTAAATGTGGCAACTAATGCGGGCGCAATTCTAATCTTTGGTTTCAATGGTGAGATTCTCTGGAAGATTGGCCTAACTCTTGCCATTGCAAATATCTGTGGCGGATTAATTGGTGTGCGAATCGCCCTCCGTGGCGGCTCAGGCTTGGTTAGAAAAGTCTTTATGGGAATCACAGCAGCGCTCATTCTCAAAGTTGCTTTAGATACCTATATAGCCCTTCGGTAATTTCAATAATCGGTGATAAACTTCGGCGCACCAAAAAACTAAATAACAAATTAATAAGGAGCCTAAAGTGTCCCTGACACAGTCAATTACCGAACTCATTGAACCAGCTGTAACTGAAGCGGGTTTCTTTTTAGAAGAAGTTCAAAATACATCTGCTGGTAGCCACCGAATAATCACTTGCATAGTCGATGGCCAAACCCCACTTAACCTAGATCAAGTAACCCAGGTTTCACGTCTAATTTCCGAACTTTTAGATACTGCAACATTTATGGATGAGACTCCATTTACTTTGGAGGTTACATCGCCAGGCGTTGATCGCCCGCTTACCTTGCCACGTCATTGGACCAAGAATTTAACTCGACTGGTAAAGGTCACCTTGCAAGATGGGGCAGTAACAACGGGTCGTCTGACTGAATTTAATGAAGTCACTGCGACGTTAGTCGAGAATATAAAAGGACGTATCAAAACTCACCAAGTTAACTTTTCTGACATAAAGCGCGCTGTGGTTGAAATAGAATTCAACCGAAAAGAAACAACCTCGGAATTAAATAAAGAGGCCTTTGATGAATAAAGGGCAGGTTGATGTCGATGCGCTGATCGCATTAGCAACACATAAGCAGAGTCCTTTGGAAGATCTCATCAAAGAGATTGAAGCCGGGGTTTTGGCTGCGTATTACGAGACAGCTGC
>JBEAMT010000098.1:0-7606 GCA_041165825.1 Actinomycetota bacterium
TGGCCATGATGACTCCAAATTATCTCGGGGTGTAATCCCTGACCGAGCGCGTCATTGGGCCGAATTCAGGCTTACGCCTAATCCAACCACCTCTTACGGCGGATGAAAAATCGCCATTCCCCACAGGCGTAGGAAATGGCGATTTTTACTTAGCAGGGGCCAAAAGCCTCATGGGTTGAGGGACTTTTGTAGGAAGGCGATCAGGCCAGCTAGCAGAGCCGGGCTACTGATTAGCTTTAGCAAGAGCGCTAGAAACGTTGTGAGCATTTTTCTCCTTTCCGTATATCTTTTTGATACTTTCTCTGGGTCGCAGATCTTTGCCGCTAACTTCTTTGCCAAATTGCAAAAGCCTTCCGCCTGTTGATATTCACGGGTAATCTGCAGAGTTATGAGCAACCCATCAACAGGTGATTCCAGTGGCGATTCAATAGAAAATCTCTCCCAAGAGAACCGTAACTTTCCGCCAAGCGCCGCCTTTGCAGCCCAAGCCAACGCGAAACCACATCTATATGCAGACGCTGAAAAAGACCGGCTGGCATTCTGGGAAGAGCAAGCGCGTGAACTTACTTGGGATAGAAAGTGGGAGACCGTTCTTGAATGGAACTCTCCTTACGCAAAATGGTTTATCGGCGGAAAGTTAAATGCATCGGTAAATGCACTCGACCGTCACGTAGCAGCCGGTCGCGGAGATCGCACCGCTTTTCACTTTGAGGGCGAACCTGGCGATACACAAACAATTACTTACTCGCAGATGTTGGCCGATGTAAGTAAAGCAGCAAATGCGTTAACTGAAATTGGAATCAAATCTGGTGATCGCGTTGCAATTTATATGCCAATGATTCCCGAAGCTGCAGTGGCGATGCTCGCATGTGCGCGAATTGGCGCTGTGCACTCAGTTGTCTTCGGAGGATTTTCTGCGGATGCACTTCTTTCTCGTATCCAAGATGCCGATGCGAAATTGGTAATCACTGCAGATGGTGGATTCCGTAAAGGAGCCGCATTTGCGCTCAAGCCTGCAGTTGATGAAGCGCTGAAGGGAAAACATAACGTTGAAAAAGTTTTAGTTGTTAAGCGCACTGGACAAGAAACTGCTTGGAACGCAGATCGCGATATCTGGTGGCACGAGCTAGTTGATGGCCAAAGTAGCGTCCATACGCCTGAGTTCTTCGATAGCGAGCACCCACTCTTTATTTTGTACACCTCTGGCACAACCGCAAAACCAAAGGGAATTTTCCACACAACAGGTGGTTATTTAACTCAGGCGGCATACACACATCGCGTGGTCTTTGATATCAAGCCAGAGAAAGATGTTTATTGGTGCACCGCAGATGTGGGTTGGATTACCGGACACTCTTATGTTGTTTATGGTCCGCTTATAAATGGTGCAACTCAGGTTATGTATGAAGGAACGCCCGATACTCCGCATAAGGGCCGAATGTTTGAAATCATTGCAAAGTACGGCGTAACTATTTTGTACACTGCACCGACTTTGATTCGAACCTGGATGAAATGGGGCGATGAATTTCCAAAGGCACATAACTTAACTTCACTTCGTTTACTTGGTTCTGTTGGTGAACCAATTAACCCTGAAGCATGGATGTGGTACCGCGAAGTAATTGGTGCAAATAATTGTCCGATTGTTGATACTTGGTGGCAGACCGAAACTGGTGCAATCATGATTTCACCTCTGCCAGGTGTTACTGCAACTAAGCCCGGATCTGCCATGAAAGCGATTCCTGGAATCAGCGCGGTAGTTGTAGATGAGAATGCAAATCCTGTTCCTAATGGACATGGTGGTTACCTAATTCTTAATCAACCTTGGCCTTCTATGTTGCGTGGAGTTTGGGGCGAGGATGAGAGATATAAAGAAACTTACTGGTCACGCTTTAAAGGGATCTACTTTGCTGGAGATGGCGCGAAGTTAGATCAAGATGGTGCGATCTGGTTGATGGGTCGCGTTGATGATGTGATGAACGTGTCTGGGCACCGCATCTCAACAACTGAAGTTGAATCTGCACTTGTTTCGCATGAAGCAGTCGCAGAAGCTGCAGTTGTTGGCGCAGCTGATGAGATGACTGGTCAAGGCATTGTTGCCTTCGTTATCTTGCGCGGCGGTATACCGAATGCCGGCGGAGAAGAGTTGGTTAAAGAGTTACGAGCTCATGTGACCAAGGAAATTGGGGCGATTGCTCGTCCGCGCCAGATTATGGTCGTTGCAGAACTTCCCAAGACTCGAAGCGGCAAAATCATGCGCCGTTTGCTAAAGGATGTAGCTGAAAATCGCGCCGTTGGTGATGCCACAACGCTGGCAGATCCAAATGTTATGAAGTTGATTTCAGAAGGCTTAAATTCTTCTAAAGACGAAGATTAAGAAACTCTTCTTTAACCCAATCGTTAGCTTGGGTAATTAGCCCTGGAATATAGGGCTGAACCTTAGGAAGAATTTGGCTATCCGTGATCTGGTTCTGCGCTGCCTGCCACGGCGACCAAAGCAGAACAGTTGCGATCAAGTAAAGCGCGATTACTGTGCGCGCAATTTCAAGAAGCGCTCCCGTAACTGAATCCAAGAAGGCGATGGGGCCGCGAAAAATCGTTGCACGTAAGCCCTTGGCAAGTGCACCTGCAATAAATGAGCAGAGATATCCACCACCAACAATTGATGCAATTACAAAACCAATACGCTTTATATCAAGCGACCAGTCATGTGAAAACTTCAAAGATAGGTAGATGCCAAGAACTCCACCCGCAACAAAACCAACAAATTTAAATAGAGTGCGGATTAAGCCATTTCGAAAACCAATGACTGCGCTTGCAAGAACCGCAAAGATAATAACTAAGTCTGCAACCATTAAATCTTTACTCCTAGATGTTCTTCAGTTAAATCTATCAATTCTTGCTCAGATTTTACTTCGCCGATCTTCTTAAACTTAACTTTGCCACTGGCATCGATAAACCAGGTCACTGGTACACCCATTCCAAAGTAACTACGGGTTTTATTTTTGCGATCGTAGAAACTAGGCCAATTCATACCGTTTTCCACAATAAATTTACGAGAATTATCCGGCGATGATTCTTCTACCGCTACACCTATTAATTGGATTTTTCCTTTTGCTTTCTCATAAAAGCTAACAAATTCGGGAGTTTCGGCTAAGCAAGTTGAGCACCAAGAGCCCCAGACGTTGATGATCATGGGGCCGCGAAGAGATTCAATAAAGGTTCCTGCTGAACCATCTACACATTCCACCGCTATCCCAGTTTTAATTGATTTATCTGATGTGACAGATCCACAAGAAACGACTTCGCCCTTAACAGCGACAGGTTCTGGAGCAGGTGAACTACATGATGTAAGTGCGATCGCGAGGAAAAATATTCCTAATGCTTTCATCGGAAATCCTCATCACTTTTAACCAATAATTTTGCCTTCACTTTATCGGTCTCACCGATTCCTGCAGATGGACATAGCTTTGCCACTGGGCAGGCGCCGCAAGCGGGTTTACGCGAATGACAGATACGTCGTCCGTGCCAGATCATTCGCTGCGACAAGTTAGTCCATTCTGCTTGAGGGATTAACTCTCCCACTTCGAATTCAACTTTAACGGGATCTTTGGAATCGCTCCACTCAAAGCGGCGCGATAGCCGCCCAAAATGGGTATCAACGGTGATTCCCGGAATATTGAACGCATGACCGAGTACAACATTTGCAGTCTTGCGCCCAACGCCCGGCAAGGTGATCAACTCTTCTAGGGTTTGTGGAACTTCACCGCCAAAATCTTCGACGATCTTTACGGCAAGTCCTTGTATGTGACGAGCCTTTGCGCGAAAGAAACCAGTTGTATAAATCAAATCTTCAATATCGTGTAGAGACGCTTTTGCGTAGGCGCGCACGTTCTTATATTTCTTAAATAGCGCAGGGGTAACTTGGTTAACGCGCTTATCGGTGCATTGTGCAGATAAAACGGTGGCGATCGTGAGTTCAAGCGGATTTGAAAAATCTAATTCGCAGCGGACATTGGGATAAGTCTTGGTCAATATTCGATAAATAGCCCTTGCGCTTTTACGAGTTTCACTATCGGGGGCCATGCGAGTAAACTACCCACGTGCCTCAAGAAGATGAAGTCGTACGCAGAGCCCCGCTCTTTACCGCCCTCGATGACGCTGCCGCAGAATCTCTGCGCGCCTCGATGGATACTGTAAAAATTGCCAAGGGTTCAATCCTTTTCAAAGAGGGCGACGATGGCGAGCACCTATATGTAATCATCGAAGGAAAGCTAAAGCTCGGAACATCTAGCGGAGACGGTCGCGAAAATCTGCTTTCGATCCTCGGTCCAGGTGAAATGTTTGGCGAACTCTCGCTCTTTGATCCAGGCCCACGTACTTCAACGGCAACGGCAGTAACTGATGCCAAGTTGCATTCGCTCAGCCACGAGAAAGTTATTCCTTGGCTAAAGCAGAACCCAGAAGTTTCACTTCAATTGCTTGCTCGTTTATCGCAGCGTCTACGTCGTACCAACGAAGCAGTCGGCGATCTAGTTTTCTCAGATGTGCCGGGGCGTGTTGCAAAAGCGCTTATCGATCTTGGTGATCGCTTTGGAAAAACAACGGCAGAAGGTTTGCTCGTTAACCACGATCTAACTCAAGAAGAACTTGCCCAACTTGTTGGCGCATCGCGCGAGACAGTAAATAAGGCACTTGCCGACTTTGCTGGTCGCGGTTGGTTAAAGCTTGATGGTCGCTCAGTGCTAATTACCGATATCGAGCGTCTGAGCAAGCGTTCCCGCTAACTAACTAATTCAGGTTAATTAGGCAACTTCTACAGTTAACTCAACCTCAACCGGTGAATTCAAAGGAAGTTCTGCAACGCCAAGTGCGCTACGTGCGGCAACGCCGGCTTCTCCCCAGATATGCATGAATAACTCTGATGCTCCGTTGGCAACAAATGGCTGACTAACAAAACCAGGTGCACCATTTACATAACAAACTATGCGAACAATTTTTACTATTGAATCAACTGGCGCCACGAGCTCAACCGCTGCTAAACAATTAAGCGCACAGATTTCTGCAAGTTCTTTCGCGCGCTCTTGTGTGATTTCAGCGCCAACTTTTCCAGTATCTGCCATTGCGCCATCTACTAGCGGCAATTGGCCAGCTGTGAAAACTATATTTCCGGTGCGTACTGCAGGAACATATGCAGCAACTGGCTTTGCAGCGACAGGAAGAGTTAAACCTTTTTCAGCCAACTTGGCACGAACATCAACAGACATAACTACTTAACCTCTCGCTTCATGTAAGCAACGAGTTGTTCGCCGCCTGGCGCTGGAATAACTGTTACGAGTTCCCAACCATCAGAACCCCAAGTGTCAAGAATTTGTTTTGTTGCATGTGACAAAAGTGGAACTGTTGCATATTCGAATTTCATTAATTTCCTCCGGCTAGCGCTGCTTTAACGAGTGATGAAACCATTGAACCATCTGCCTTACCTGCAATTTGTGGCTTGATCGCGCCCATGACTTTGCCCATATCGGCAGGTCCTGCTGCGCCAGTTGATGCAATTGCTGCCGCAATTAACTTCTTCACATCATCTTCAGAAAGTTGTGCAGGCAAATACTTAGCGATTACTTCGCCTTCTGCTTTTTCTTCGGCAGCTTTTTCTGGGCGGTTACCTTTTGTAAATTCTTCGGCGGCTTCGCGGCGCTTCTTTGCTTCACGCGAAAGAACGGCGATGATCTCGTCTTCGCTCAACGTGCGCGCTTCCTTGCCAGAAACTTCTTCGTTGGTGATCGCAGTCAAAACCATGCGAATCGTGCCGGATACAACTTTGTCGCTGCTGCGAATCGCCTCAGTGAGGTCGTTCTTAAGCGTCTCTTTGAGTCCCACTTGATTGATGCTCCAAGTCTTTGAATTGACCAAACCTTTGAATTGCCTAGGTGTATCTTCTCATGCAATGAGTTATCAACTTCGCCAGGCTGAGATACCCATCCTGCCCGCAGGCCACACACCGATCCGAGTTCTGCATTTCTCGGACCTGCACTTAACCCCTGCCCGCAAAACCGAGATCGCTGATATCAAAACTTTTATCGACCTCTCCCCTGACCTCGTTATCTCAACGGGTGATTTCTTAGCTCACATGCAGGCCGTACCAGTGGCGCTTGATGCTTTGGATGCGCTCTTAGATTTACCTGGTCTCTTTGTATTCGGTTCTAACGATTATTACGCTCCAAAACCAAAGAACCCGCTCAAGTATTTACTTCCCGATCATGGAAAACGAATCCACGGTGAAGATCTGCCTTGGCCAGATTTAGATAATGGGCTGCAAGCACGTGGATGGATAAATTTAAATCGTTCTCGCGCCACAATTAAAATAAAAGATACAACTATCGAAACTCGCGGCACCGATGATGCCCACCTTGAATTTGATGATTATTCACTTGTTGCTGGAAAACCCGGGCAATGTGACATTGCGATCGGCGTTACCCACGCACCGTACTTAAGAATTTTGGAAGGCATGACTAAAGATGGCTTAGATGCGATCTTTGCGGGGCATACACATGGCGGGCAAGTTAGATTGCCGATGCCTGGTGGTTCACGCGCGCTAACTACTAATTGTGACTTACCAACTTGGCGCGCACGAGGATTAACAAAGTTTGGAAACGAGCCTTATCTACATGTTTCAGCAGGAATGGGGACAAGCCCATTTGCCAGAATTCGTGTTGCTAGTCCGCCAGAAGTAAGTTTAGTAACGCTTACTGCAAAGCTTTAATATCTGCATCAACCATTAGCTCGGCCAACTCTTTCCAATGAGTTGTGGCCTTCCAACCAAGAGCATTCGTAGCCTTTGATGGATCTCCGATAAGCGCATCAACTTCAGTTGGGCGGATGTATTTCTTATCGGTTTCAACATGGTCTTGCCAATTTAAACCTGCGCGCGAAAAGGCTGCTTCGGCAAAGTCTTTTACCGTCGCTCCAACGCCTGTAGCAACTACGTAATCTGAAGGCTTATCTTGCTGCAACATCAGCCACATTGATTCGACATATTCCTTGGCATATCCCCAGTCACGGACTGCATCTAAATTTCCAAGGAACAACTTGTCCTGCTTGCCGGCTTTAATTGCGGCAACTGCGCGAGTGATCTTGCGGGTTACGAATGTTTCTCCACGACGTGGTGATTCGTGGTTGAACAAGATTCCGTTTGTGGCATGCATGCCATAACCATCGCGATAGTTAACTGTGCACCAGTAAGCCATTAACTTTGCTGCCGCATATGGAGATTGTGGGCGGAACATTGAAAGTTCGTTCTGTGGTGGCGGAGTTGAACCAAAGAGTTCAGAGGTTGATGCTTGATAGAAGCGAGTATCGATATCTGCTGAGCGAATCGCCTCAAGCAGACCAACAGCACCAACAGCATCAACCTGTCCGGTGTATTGCGGCATGGTGAAAGAAACTTGCACATGTGACTGTGCGCCAAGGTTGTAAACCTCAGTTGGTTTAATCTCACGAATTAAGTTGGTTAGCCCAACGCCATCGATTAGATCTCCATAGTGCAAGAAAAGCTTTGGGTTTTTGGCGTGTGGATCTTCGTAGATGTGGTCGATGCGGGATGTATTGAAAG
>JBEAMT010000099.1:0-6928 GCA_041165825.1 Actinomycetota bacterium
AGCCGCACCAAGGGTTATGCCTCACTTGATTATGAAGAACTCGGTGATGAAGAAGGCAATCTCGTCAAGGTCGATATCTTGCTACAGGGCGAAGCAGTCGATGCTTTCAGCGCGATTGTTCACCGCGATAAGGCTTACTCATATGGCGTGATGATGACCGGCAAACTTCGCGAACTCATCCCGCGCCAGCAGTTCGAAGTTCCTATTCAAGCCGCCATTGGCTCACGCATCATTGCGCGCGAGAGCATCCGTGCGATCCGTAAAGATGTTCTTGCTAAGTGTTATGGCGGAGATATTTCTCGTAAGCGCAAACTTCTGGAGAAGCAGAAGGAAGGTAAGAAGCGCATGAAGATGGTGGGACGTGTTGAAGTTCCACAAGAAGCCTTCGTTGCCGCACTTGCCACAGATGCTGATATCGAAAAGATTAAAGCCGCACGTAAGCAAGACTGATCGTGCTCTCTTTCTACGTACATATCCCGTACTGCATAAAGCGCTGCGGATATTGCGACTTCAAAATCTATATGCCAGAGAGATAGTCATAAAACTATATCTGCAATATTTTGTTCTAAATTTTGGGCAATAAGTAGAGATTTTGTTGTCGAAACTCGGAACTTCTTCCAGGCAAAATTAACTTCAGGGGCAGACAAATCCAACATGGCTAAGTAGTCTTATAGCCATGAGAAAGGCTTTTGCCTCAATGGCTCTGGTTGCTTTTTTGGGCTACTCACTTTCACTATCAGCGTTCGCGGCCGTTAAACCAGGAATCACTTGCAATAAGCAGGGACAGGTAAAGACATCTTTAGGTTTTAAGTACACATGCATTAAGTCTGGGAAGAAACTTGCATGGAGCAAGGGTGTGAAGATTGATGTGAAGGTTGCTTCTCCGATTCCCGCACCAAATCCAACTGTTTCGCCAACTCCAACTGCTTCGCCAACCCCTACACCAGCTCCCTTAGTCTTAACTTGGGACAACATAGTTGAAAACTATGGAGAGATTTCAACCGATGTCTTCAATAAGAGTCTGCTTCTTATCGATAGTAATTACCAACCAAAATTCAAGTTAAATGTTTTAGTAGGACCAAATACAAAACCAAGCGTCATTAATCCTACTGCCGCATTTAGTTTGGCATCCAATATGCTCAAGAACTTTACGCAGCCCGATGAGGTTTACGCGATTTATTACAATTACATCGACAAAACTTGGGCCAAGAAATTTTTTCAAGATAATGACGGAGCGCCTTGGTGGAATTGGTCTGTAGATTACGCATGTCCGAGTGAAAACTTTTGTGAAATTGCAAGCGGTGGCAATTTACAAAATTGGAAAGGATTTGTTCAGACGGGTGTGCCAAATTCTCCATGGTGGTCAGATCGCGCTCAATATGGAGAACAAGACATCCATGAGTTTGTTCACGTGGTTCAGTCCTATCAACAAAATCGAAAGTGGGGAAATTGGACAGATACGATTCCCGTATGGCTTTCTGAAGGTCAAGCAACGTTATTTCAAAAAATAGGTTGGAATAGGACTCTAAACTCATACAAGATAAATCAAGCCAATCAAATCAAGAAATTTCCGCCGGGCGACTCATTGAAAGACTTTTCTACTTCAAACATACTCAAATTTTATGACGTACTCACACCGGGCAAGAATTCTGATTTAGTCACTGCCAATCCCGCCATGCATCAATATGCGTATTCATTGGGCTATTCCACAGTTGAAGCGCTATCCGCAATCGGAGGATTTGATTCGACTATGAAACTAATCGGTCAATCCGTGACTGGCACCCCTTTTAACCAAGCGTTTAAAAACATTTATGGCATTGAGTGGGATGTAGCCGCTCCAATCCTTGCTGAAATTGTTTCAAAACAAAGCAAGTAGAAGTTTTTGTGACGCCAAACTTTAGGCTTGCTTCACCCTTGCGGAGTCTATTTACCTTCTTTCTCTCAAGGACTTCTTGAACTAGAAATTTGTTTAATAACAAAAAATAGTTGGACTGTTCATGCTCAAAGAGATACGAAAGTGCTTACAGTTATTGTCTTTAAGAGATCCCCAATACAATACCTATGTGTCACTCTCTTTCTACGTACATATCCCGTACTGCATAAAGCGTTGCGGATATTGCGACTTCAATACCTATACACCTTCTGAACTACAAGATGGCGCAACCCTTGAAATCGTCTCTAACGATTACATCGATGCAGTTCTACGCGAACTGGAGAGCGCACCTAAAGATCAAGTTCCAACAATCTTCTTTGGGGGAGGCACGCCTTCGCTGCTGCCAGCTCATGATTTAGGGCGAGTTATCACAGCCATAAAGTCACGTAATGGGCTAACTACGGATTGTGAGATAACTCTTGAAGCAAATCCAGATTCTGTAACTGAAGAAAAGTTGCAGGGATATCTAGCGGCCGGGTTTAACCGCATCTCATTTGGAATGCAGTCAGCGCAGCCTCATGTCTTGGCCGTTTTAGATCGCACTCACAATCCAGCCAATGTGAAGCGCGCAGTTGATATGGCGCGGGCTGCTGGTTTCGAAAGTATTAGCGTAGATTTAATTTACGGAACACCTGGTGAGTCACTTGAGGATTGGCGCAAGACGGTTACTGAAGCGCTATCGCTGGATATTGATCACATTAGCGCTTATGCGCTCATCGTTGAAACCGGTACCAAACTTGCCGCACAAATTAAACGTGGTGATTTAAAAATGCCAAATGATGATCTGATGGCTGATATGTATTTGATAGTTGATCAGATGTGTAACGAGGCAGGCCTTAACTGGTACGAACTTTCTAACTGGGCCAAGGCTGGAAAAGAGTGTCAACACAACATCGCATACTGGAAGAGCGAAAACTGGTGGGGACTAGGACCAGGTGCGCATTCTCATGTTGATCGCAAACGTTTCTGGAATGTAAAACACCCCACTGCATATAAGCAAAAGTTGTTTGCAGGCGAATCTCCAATTGCAGATTTTGAAGATTTAACAATTGAACAATTGCGTGATGAATCAATAATGTTGGCGATAAGAATGCGCAGTGGTCTAGCGCTTTCTCTTCTTACAGATAAGGCGAAAGAGAATTTAGCGGCATATAAATCCAGTGGCCATTTGGAGATAGTTGATGAGGCGTTTCAATTAACAGCGCAGGGGCGTTTAATTGCGGATCGATTGGTCCGAGAGGCGCTGGCCTAAGCGCCTGTAGTACCTTTACCCCATGACTACTAGCGCAACTATCATCCTGGCATTTCTCGCACTGGTCTTTGTGATCTCGGGGCTTTCTAAAGCAAGCGGTAACCCGAAGGGCTTATCTGGCACCCGCGATGTAAATGTAAAAGATGGAATCGCTCGAGTAATTGGTGTCTTTGAAGCGCTGCTTGCACTCGGCTTAATCCTTGGACTTAAGTGGAACTGGATGGCTTACTTCCCGCTCGTAGGACTTTGGTTCTTTATGGCCGGAGCTGTCTTTGTTCACTTTAAAGCCAATAAAGCCAAGACTGCTTTCCCAGCGTTTTTCTTACTTACTCTTATCTCAATCGCATTAGTTCTAGTTTAAAGATTAAAAAAGAAATAGAAAAAGGAATAGATATGCAATCACAACGCCGACTCGAGATTTTGCGAGCCATCGTTGATGAGTACGTGGCTACCCAAGAACCCGTTGGCTCGAAGGTAATCGCTGATAAGACATCTCTTGGCATTTCTCCTGCGACTATCCGCAACGAGATGGCGGTTCTAGAAGATGAAGGTTTAATTACCCACCCACACACATCTGCTGGACGTATTCCTACAGATCTGGGCTATCGCGTATTCGTTGATAAGTTAGCCACCGTTAAGCCGCTATCAACTGCCGAACGCCGCGCAATTGAAACCTTTTTAGATGAAGCAAATAACTTAGAACAGTTGATGAAGAGATCTGCCAAGTTATTAGCGGATTTAACTAAGCAAGTTGCCGTCATAACCTATCCAATAATTGGTGAAGGTATGGGTAGCGAAAAGATGACTATTTCCGGAACCGCAAACTTGGCGCGCTCGGGCGAAGATTTAGGGACATCGCTTTCACCTATTCTTGAGGCACTTGAAGAACAAGTAGTTCTACTTCGCTTACTAAGCGATGCCAACGACACAGTTAAGGTACGTATCGGCGGCGAACAAAGTGAAAGTAATTTGCGCCAAACCTCACTTGTGACAGTTGGATATGGCGCATCAGAATCTCCAATGGGAGCCGTCGGAATTCTCGGCCCTACTCGTATGGATTACGCCGGTTCTATGGCTGCAGTAACAGCTGTTGCTCGCTACGTCGGTCGTTACATTTCGGAAGGCCAGTAGTCAATGTCTGATCATTATCAAACTCTTGGAGTCGATCGCGGGGCTAGTGCTGATGAGATTAAGAAGGCTTATCGCAAAATAGCGCGCGAACTTCATCCCGATGTAAATCCTGACCCTGCAGTACAAGATAAATTTAAAGAAGTTACTGCCGCTTATGAAGTGCTAAGTGATCCGCAGAAGCGTCAGTCATATGACATGGGCGGTTCTGGTTTCGGTGGTTTCGGTAGCGGCTTTGGCGGCGGTGGCTTTGGCGACATCATGGATGCTTTCTTTGGCGGCGGCGGAAATCGCGGACCACGTCCGCGTATGCGCCAGGGACAAGATGCGTTAATTCGCGTTGAAGTAGATTTAAATGAAGCTTGTTTTGGTACCGAGCGCGATATCTCAGTTGAGAGCGCAGTCGCTTGTACCAAGTGCAATGGACAAGGTTCTGCCGATGCATCTGCGCCTGCGATGTGTCAGGTCTGTAAAGGTCGCGGTGAAACCCAACAAGTACAGCGCTCCTTCTTAGGTCAGGTAATGACTTCGCGCCCTTGCTCTGCCTGCCAAGGCTTTGGCAGCGTCATTCAAAATCCTTGTCGTGAATGTGCTGGTGATGGTCGCGTACGCGCCCGTCAAAATATCAGCGTAAAGATTCCCGCAGGTGTTGAAACCGGTAACCGAATTCAATTAGCTGGTCGCGGTGAAGTCGGCGCCGGTGGAGGTCCCGCAGGCGATCTCTACGTTGAAATTGTTGAGGCAGAGCATCCATTCTTAATTCGCGATGGATTAAACCTCCATGTTGCTATTGAAATCTCATTCGCTGCTGCAGCGTTAGGCACCAAGGTAAAAGTGGAATCTCTAGATGGCGAAATTGAGGTAGAAGTTCGCGCCGGAACTCAGAGCGGAGCAACGATCCCAGTGCGGGGCAAAGGAATGACCCGTCTGCGCGCTGCAACTCGTGGAGATTTGATTGTGCACGTGGAAGTCCAGACGCCACATAAGTTAAATCGCGAACAAGAAGAACTGCTTCGCAAATTTGCTGCATCTCGTGGTGAAAAAACCGGCGATGTAAAGATCAAAGGCCTAGAACAAGGTTTCTTTAGCAAATTTAGAGATGCCTTCGGCCGCTAATGCTTAGCCTCTTCTTCGTTGCCGATCTACCAACTGTGGTTGGAAGTACTTACCAATTCGGGGGTGATGAAGCAGCGCATGCGATTCGCGTCTTGCGCACCCAAGTAGGAGATTCACTTGCCCTCTCTAGCGGACAAGGTGGCTGGTCGGTTGTAAAAGTATTAACCGTTGGTAAGAAAGATATGACGGTGCAAGTCTTATCAACTGGGTATGAAGAGAAGTTGCCTGTTGAATTACATGTCGCACAAGCACTCACTAAAGGCGATCGCATTAAAGAATCCATCGAGCTTAATACTGCTGGCGGGGCAGATGTTATTCTGCTCTGGGCTGCAGCGCGGTCGATTGGAAAAGGCTCACCAGATCTAATGCAGAAGTTGGTAACAACTGCGCGCGAGGCCAGTAAACAAACGCGCCGCAATCGAATTCCCTTTGTGATGGGCGTTTTGGATGCTGCAAAGGTTGCCGCAGAAATTCAAAATTATGATCTAGTTATTGTTTTGCACGAAGGTGCGCAACGTAAATTTACTGAAGTTATTAAACCGGGTGCTCGGAAAGTTTTGATAATCATTGGCCCAGAAGGCGGTCTTACCGACGAAGAAGTTGCACTCTTTAGCGCAGCTGGTGCGCAGGTTGCGCTTCTTGGTCGCCCAATATTTCGTTCAGCGCATGCCGGCATGGCTGCCCTTTCTGGCTTAAACGCTGCACTGCGAATCTGGTAAAGGTATAGTCGCACTTATGGCGTTAGATCCAGATTGCATCTTCTGCAAGATTATTGAAGGAGAGATTCCAGCCGAGATTGTTTATCGTAGCGAAAACGTCGTCGCATTTAATGATTTAAATCCGCAAGCACCAACTCATGTGCTTTTAATTCCTACGATTCATACTGAAAACGCTGCCGGCCTTGCCAAGATGTCGGCAACTATTACCGCAGACCTTTTCACGGCAGCTGCCCACATCGCCGCCGAACGCGAGTTAGATGGCTACCGCACCGTCTTTAATACCGGTGCAGATGCTGGGCAGACCGTCTTCCACGCTCACTTACATCTGCTGGGCGGGCGTGGACTCGCTTGGCCACCCGGTTAAAAGTAGTATCAGCGTTATATGGAACGTACTTTAATAACCGTCCCGCCCGCGATTCCGATGGTCTCTCTCATCGGTGCAAACGATGCCAACTTACGAGCAATAGAAGCGGCTTTTCCGAGCGTTAACATCACAGTCCGCAGCAATGAGATAACGCTGCGCGGACCACATATAGATTGCTTAGCAATTGAAAAATTGTTTGCCGAAATGACTTTAGTTATTCGCTCTGGTCAATCTCTAACCGTTGATGCAGTTGCGCGCAGCATTGCGATGCTTGGCCAAGAACCTGCCGAAAGCCCAGCCGAAGTCTTATCGCTAAACATTGTCTCTAATCGCGGCCGCACCATCAGACCAAAGACGGCAAATCAAAAACGCTACGTCGATGCGATTGAAGATAACACCATCACCTTTGGAATAGG
>JBEAMT010000100.1:0-10440 GCA_041165825.1 Actinomycetota bacterium
CGCCACCTTGTACTGATTTACCTGGTTCTAGGGTTTTGTAGACTTCAAAGAAGTGCTTAATTTCAGAGAGTTCATACTCAGGAACATCGCTCAGGTCTTGCAGGTAGGACTTACGAACGTCGCCAGCTGCAACACAAAGCAATTTGTCATCTCCGCCTGCTTCATCGGTCATGTTTAGCATTCCGATTGCGCGACATGAAACAACGCAGCCTGGAAAAGTTGGCTCATCAAGCATTACCAAAGCATCAAGAGGGTCGCCATCTTGCGACAGAGTGTTTTTTACGTAGCCATAGTCATACGGGTAACGAGTTGATGTAAAGAGCATGCGGTCTAAGCGAATCTCACCGGTGACGTGATCAACCTCGTACTTATTTCGAGATCCCGCGGGGATTTCAATGATTACATCAAAGATCATAATTGCCGCTCTCGTTAGGTTATTAAATTAAAAATGAAAAACTTGGGGTGAGCGACGGGGCTCGAACCCGCGACATCTCGGACCACAACCGAGTGCTCTACCAGCTGAGCTACGCCCACCATGTGCTGATTGAATGCTTATCTTACCCGCTAACTAGTCTTGCTCGTTCCCTGAAGCAACCGGAATAAAGAGCGTTGAGCGGTAATAAGCCAGTTCCGCGATCGAATCTTGGATATCTCCGAGCGCGCGATGGTTGCCCGTTTTGGCTGGGGCTGCGAAATAGGTCTTGGGATACCAACGCCTTGCCAACTCTTTAATCGATGAAACATCGACAGTTCGGTAGTGCAGGTAATCATTAAGTCGCGGCATATCGCGGGCGATAAAATTGCGATCCACGCCGACAGAATTACCTGCTAGAGGTGATTTACCTGCAACCGTCCCTGCAGATTCAAGATATTTAATAATTGCATCTTCGGCCTGGCTGGCGGTTACGCCATTTGGAATTTCTGTAATCAAACCTGAAGTCGTGTGCATTTGGGTTACGTACTCGTTCATCCCCGCCAACTTTTCAGGAGTGGTTGCAATCACCAGATCTACGCCGTCACCAATGACATTTAGGTCAGAATCGGTGACTAAAACGGCGATCTCAACCAGGGCATCGGATGCCAAATCGAGTCCGGTCATCTCGCAGTCGATCCAGATGAGGTGGGGGAGTTCAAGAGCCATGCGCCTGAGTTTAAGGTAGTGCGGTTGCCTTATTAACCATATGTTCACTATACGTTTCCACCTTTGACAGGCAATAGACGCGGCAGATTGCCATTATTCAGCCGTGTCTGGGGCTTCTCAGATCGGTTCTTTGAAAGGGTTTTCAATGATTTCTATGAAAAAATTAGCAACAGTCGTTATTGGAACTGCGCTTGCAACATCTTTGCTGGCAGCTCCAGCGATCGCAAGCGAAGTTAAGAATCTTGCTAAATGCGAGCGCCGTGGTGAAGTTGCCGTGGCAAACGGTATTGAGTACAAGTGCTCGATTTCCGGAGCTTCCCTTAAGTGGAAGAAAGTAGGAGCGGCTTCATCTGCCGGAACTTCAACTGGTGGAAATTCAGCAGCGTACGCAAACGTCTCTGGAAAAATTTCAATTGATGGTTCGAGCACCGTGGCACCACTTACTGGTGTCGCAGCCGAAGCATTCCAGAAGGTATCTAAGACTCAGGTAACCGTAGGTATCTCAGGTACCGGTGGTGGATTCTCACGTTTCTGTAAGGGCGAGACAGATATTTCAAATGCATCACGTCCAATCAAATCATCTGAGGCTGCAGAGTGCGCTAAAAATGGCATCAAGTACACAGAGATGATTGTTGCTAACGATGCTTTGACAGTTGTTGTTAACAAGAACAACTCATGGGCAGTATGCCTAACAACAGCAGAACTAAAGAAAATTTGGAATGCTGGAAGCACCATCACACGTTGGAACCAAGTTCGATCAACATTCCCAGCAACAAAGATGGTTCTTTATGGTGCAGGAACAGACTCAGGCACTTTTGACTACTTCACAGAAGCAATCAACGGAAAAGCACAAGTCTCCCGTAAGGATTACAACCCAACCGAGGATGACAACGTGACTGTAAACGGTGTTCGCCGCTCCCAAGGTGCGACCGGTTACTACGGACTCTCCTACTACCTCGAAAATACAGATATCAACAAGGCAGTACAGATTGATAGTGGTAAGGGTTGTGTAACCCCAAGTGCCGAAAACGTTATCAATGGAACCTACACACCTCTAGGTCGTCCATTGTTCGTGTACGTAAAGCACGAGTCAGCTAAGTCAAACCCAGCAATCATTCCTTTCATGACTTACTACAAGGAAAATCTTGCTGCCTTGGCAAAGAAGGCTCAGTTTGTAGCTCTAAGCGCTGATCAGCAGAAGAAGCTTGATTCAGAGCTTGAAGCAATCAAAAAACTCGCCTAAGTTTTAGGCATTAGAACCGATCGATGGAGGTTGGAATGGACGACCTGTCTATGACAGATAGGACAGGAAGTGCAAGTGCAGAGGGCGTCTCATTGGCGCCCTCTGCCCACCTTCGTCGGCGTAATTCTGTTCAAAAAATTGCAGTGAACATCATGCGTGCTGGTACCGTTGTAACCGTCATTATTACCGCCGGAATAATCCTCTCTTTGATTCCACCCACATTTCAATTGCTTGGGGAAATCGGCACGCAAATATTCGGTACCTCATGGGCTCCACTATTCATACCCCCAGAATTTGGCTTACTTCCTTTGATTACGGGTACTTTCATAATCGTTCTAATTGGAATGCTAGTTGCAATTCCGTTTGGATTAGCGGCAGCTCTTTTCTTAAGTGACTATGCGTCTTATCAAACACGTCGCTTCGTCAAACCAATACTTGAAATATTAGCGGGAATCCCAACCGTTGTTCTCGGCCTCTTTGGACTCTATGTGGTTAATCCGAAATTGGTTGAGAAGTATTGGCCGATTGGGGAATCCGTTGGGTACTCAGCGCTCGGCGCAGGTCTCATGACTGGAATTTTAACCTTGCCAATCGTGGCATCAGTTGCGGATGACGCTCTCTCCTCAGTTCCACGTGCAATGCGTGAAGCTGGATACGCGCTAGGTGCAACTCGGCGCGAAGTGGCTACAAAAGTAGTATTTAATGCAGGAATCTCTGGCGTCGTTGCTGCTGTAATTCTTGCGTTTGCGCGCGCATTCGGCGAAACCACCGTCGCACTAATGGTGGCTGGAAGTTATCCAAAACTCTCGGCGAACCCCGGCGACCCAATGCAAACCATGGCCTCGTTCATTGGTTTTGCGGGAATTGGTGACCAGCCAACAGATTCCACGGGTTATCGCACAATTTTCCTCGTTGGTTCAATTTTATTTCTAATTACCTTAGCTTTTAACTTAGTCGGTAACCGAATAATTCTTCGCTATCGGGAGGTCTACGAATGAGCACAATTTCTCTATCCTCCAAGCTTTCGCCGATCAGAAAGTTCAAAGACGGATCTTTCAGAGCATTTCTAACTTTTAGTATTGTCGCTACCTTGGGCTTCATCCTTTTTGTGGTTTACACGCTTTGGAATGACTCCAAATTTCTCTTGAACTCAGATTTGCTAACTAATTTTCCATCGAATGATCCGGATGACGTTGGCTTTCAGTCAGCAATATTTGGATCTATCTGGGTTGTTGGATTTGCCGCCCTCTTTGCACTACCACTGGGAATTCTAACCGCGCTCTATCTGGAAGAATTTGCTGGAAAACGTAATAAAGTTACCTCAGCCATTGAAACCAATATTCAAAATCTTGCTGGTGTTCCAGCGGTCGTTTTTGGAATGATTGGCCTCGCCTTTGTCGCTCGCGGACCATTGTCTTGGGGCTTTACCGTTGGATCGGCGGCAGTCGTCCTTGCAATGATGATTCTTCCGGTCGTAATTATCGTTGCGCGAGAAGCGATTAGGGCGGTTCCTCCTTCATATAAAGATGGTGCACTTGCCCTGGGAGCTACAAACTGGCAAGCGGTCTATCGATTGGTGCTACCTAGCTCAATTCCTGGAATCGCTACAGGTTCAATTCTGGCAGTCTCTCGCGCTATGGGCGAATCAGCTCCGCTTCTTCTCCTGGGAGCGCTTTCTTTCGTAACATTTAATCCGACTGGACTTGATAGCCAGTTCACGATTATGCCACTGGCAATCTTTAAGTATGCATCTGATTCCCGCGATGAGTTTCACTATATAGCATCAGCGGGAAGCTTGATCTTAATAGTCATTTTGTTTACTTTGAATTTGATTGCAATTTTGCTACGTGATTACGCTAACCGAAAAAATCGTGTCTAAATGAAAATTCTTAAAACTCAAACGAAAAATAAAGGGGATAACTGTGAATAGCCATAGCAATACTCGCAATAGCGCCGGGGTAATGGAATTTACGGACCCTGTTTTTACGTTAGACAAAGTTGCGGTCTCGTATAAAGAGTTTGTAGCTGTCTCTGATGTAAACCTTCAAATTCCCTCAAAAGATATAACTGCCTTTATTGGACCTTCGGGTTGTGGTAAGAGCACGATTCTTCGCGCGCTTAATCGAACAAATGATTTGATTCCAGGTGCTCAGGTTCATGGAAAGGTGCTGTATCACGGCTCCGATTTATATGATTCAAAGGCAAGCGCGGTCGAAGTCCGACGTCGTATTGGAATGGTTTTCCAAAAGCCAAATCCTTTCCCAAAGAGTATTTACGAAAACATTGCCTTCGGTCCTAAAGTTAATGGCCGCCCCGGTAAGTCTGAACTTGATGAAATTGTAGAAAAATCTCTCCGCGCTGCTGCATTGTGGGATGAAGTTAAGGATCGTCTTGGAGAGTCTGCGCTTGGCTTGTCGGGAGGGCAACAACAACGTCTGTGTATTGCGCGCTCCCTTGCCGTTGAACCAGAAGTCATTCTCATGGATGAGCCCTGCTCTGCTCTCGATCCGATTGCAACTGCCCGTATTGAAGAACTGATGCTCGAGCTAAAGGATCGCTACACAATTGTTATTGTTACGCACAATATGCAGCAGGCTGCTCGCGTTAGCTCTTATACCGCGTTCTTCGTCACTGAAATAAATCCACTGGGAGATCGCCGTACCGGTAAATTAGTAGAGTTCGATAACACCAGCCACATGTTTAACACTCCAAGTGACCCTCGCACAGAGGCATACGTCACAGGAAAGATGGGATAAGCACCCTTCACCTGAGATGAAAGTTCAGTGCGCCTGGCTGGAATCGAACCAGCGACAACTCGCTTAGAAGGCGAGTGCTCTATCCGACTGAGCTACAGGCGCCTGCAGAGGTCGTTAGTTAATTGTACCGATATCAACCACTAAGGTTTTCTCCATGGCTGAGTTCATTTACACGATGAAAAAGGCGCGCAAAGCGCATGGTGACAAGGTAATTCTTGATGATGTGACCTTGATGTTTTATCCCGGAGCAAAGATCGGCGTGGTCGGCCCTAACGGTGCCGGAAAATCAACAGTCTTGCAGATCATGGCTGGCTTACAACAGCCTTCAAACGGTGAGGCATATCTGACACCTGGTTACACGGTCGGAATCTTGATGCAGGAACCGATTTTAAATGAAGAGAAAAATGTAATTGATAACGTCAAAGAAGGCGTTGCCGAAACTGTTGCAATGCTCGATCGCTTCAACGCAATCAGCGATGAAATGTCACAGCCCGATGCCGATTACGACAAGTTGCTAGCCGAAATGGGCGACCTCCAAGAAAAGCTTGATCACCGAAATGCTTGGGAACTCGATTCACAACTCGAGCAAGCCATGGATGCACTTCGCTGCCCACCCCCTGATGCCGATGTAAAGGTTTTATCTGGTGGTGAAAAGCGCCGCGTTGCTCTGTGCAAGCTGCTCCTTGAAGCCCCAGATCTTTTGCTTCTCGATGAGCCCACCAACCACCTTGATGCCGAATCAGTACTTTGGCTCGAACAACATTTAAATAAATACCCTGGTGCAGTTGTTGCGATTACGCACGATCGTTACTTTCTCGACAACGTTGCGCAATGGATCCTCGAACTCGATCGCGGTCGCGCTTATCCATATGAGGGTAACTACTCAACTTACTTGGATACGAAGGCAACTCGTCTAAAGATTGAAGGACAGAAAGATGCCAAGCGCGCTAAGCGTTTAACTGAAGAACTCGAATGGGTTCGTCAGAACGCTAAGGGTCGCCAAGTTAAATCAAAGGCGCGTCTTGCGCGATACGAAGAAATGGCGGCAGAGGCCGACAAGATGCGTAAGTTGGACTTTGATGAAATTCAGATTCCACCTGGGCCACGTCTTGGAAACGTTGTTGTTGAGGTAGAGAACTTGGTTAAAGGATTTGGCGATCGCATCCTGATAGATAACCTTTCATTTACCTTGCCGCGCAACGGAATCGTTGGAGTTATCGGACCTAACGGTGCTGGTAAGACAACGCTCTTTAAAACTATTCTCGGCCTTGAAAAAGCAGATTCTGGTTCTGTAAAGATCGGCGAAACCGTAAAGATTGCTTACGTTGATCAGTCACGTGGTGGCATCGATGGCTCTAAATCTCTTTGGGAAGTTGTCTCTGATGGATTGGATTTCATCAAGGTCGGCCAAGTAGAAATGCCATCTCGCGCCTATGTTTCAGCCTTTGGATTTAAAGGTCCAGATCAGCAGAAGAAGGCAGGCGTTCTTTCTGGCGGAGAACGTAACCGCTTGAACTTGGCACTTACTCTGAAACAAGGTGGAAATTTACTTCTTCTCGATGAGCCTACAAACGATCTTGATGTGGAAACTCTGGGATCACTTGAAAATGCTCTTCTGGAATTTCCGGGTTGCGCTGTTGTTATCTCTCACGATCGTTGGTTCCTTGACCGTGTAGCAACACACATCCTGGCCTACGAAGGCGAATCTAATTGGTTCTGGTTTGAAGGAAACTTCGAATCCTATGAAGAAAACAAGATCTCTCGCCTTGGTGCAGATGCAGCACGTCCGCATCGCGCTACTTACAGAAAGCTCACCCGCTAATGAAGTACACAAATAAGCAATTTGTTCGCTGGGATGACCTTGATGCATTTGGACACGTCAATAACGCAAAATATTTAACCTTTGCGCAAGAAGCTCGCTTTTTATGGTCAACCGAAGAGTTCTCGAAAGCGATGCGCGAATCTTCGCTAATCGAAATGGTTGTAGCTCGCGCTGAAGTAGATTTCATTGAACCAATTTACGACGGCGGACGTTTTGTTGATGTAGAGATTTCAGTTGAGAAAATTGGTAACACGTCATTTGTACTTCTTTACACAATCTCTGATGCCGGCAAGGTTTTCGCCAAGATTAAATCGGTACAAGTTGCTGTCTCATTGGAGACTAAGAAATCCCGCCCATTAACCGATGCTGAACGCGAATTCCTGACGCGATATATAGAGAGTAGTTAATGTCTGCCCCATCACGCAGAATCCATCCGGGGTGGATTGCAGTAGCAGTTACCTTTGCAACGCTGATGGCAACTGCTGGATTTCGATCAGCTCCTTCAGTTCTAATCGTTCCGCTAGAAGATGCTTTTGGGTGGTCGCGCTCTGATATTTCGCTTGCAGTAGCAATTAACGTTCTTTTATTCGGCTTAGTTGCCCCATTTGCAGCTGCGCTGATGGAAAAGTTCGGAATTCGCAAAGTTGTGATGTCCGCACTCACGACAGTTTCTATTGGTGCGTTTTTAACAATCTTTATTCAAGCCCCATGGCAGTTGATTGCAACTTGGGGAGTAATCGTTGGCGTTGGCACCGGATCAATGGCCCTGGTCTTTGCGGCAACAGTTGCTAATCGTTGGTTTGTGCAAAAGCGCGGAATCGTGACCGGGCTTTTAACTGCCGCAACAGCAACGGGTCAACTTATTTTCTTGCCTGGGCTATCACATTTAGCGCTCACCTATGGATGGAAATCAGTATCAATAACTGTTGCATCCTTTTCGCTGTCAGTAGTGCCATTCATCTACCTATTCCTTCGTGAGAAGCCAGCAGATCTTGGCTTACTTCCATATGGCGCACCTGCTGATTGGCAGGCTCCAGCGGTAAGCGAATTGAGTGCTGGCGCTCTAGCCATTGATACTCTGAAGCAGTCTTCAAAGAATAGAGATTTTTGGTTTCTCTTTGGTTCGTTCTTTGTCTGCGGTTTATCAACTAGCGGATTAATTGGAACTCACTTTATTCCAGCTGCTCATGATCATGGAATGCCAACAACGCTTGCCGCATCTTTATTGGCGATGGTTGGTGTTTTTGATGTAATCGGAACCCTCTGCAGCGGTTGGCTTACAGATAGATACGATCCACGAAAGCTTCTCTTCTTCTATTACGGATTACGTGGACTTTCGCTCTTTCTGCTGCCATCAATTCTCTTCAGCACCATCCATCCCTCAACACTTGTCTTTGTGATCTTCTACGGACTTGATTGGGTTGCAACAGTTCCACCAACGATCATGCTCTGTCGCGCTGTACTTGGGCCATCACGTGCCAGTGTCGTATATGGCTGGGTCTTTGCCGCACACCAGATAGGTGGAGCAGTTGCTGCATTTGGTGCTGCAATTTTACGCGTACAAATTGGAGATTATGCGGTTGCTTTCTACATCAGCGGTGCAATGTGCATCATCACCGCTTACTTTGTTCTACAGATCGCCAAAGGCGTTGACGATAAGATCTTGCGAACATGACCACGTTCTACGAAGAAGTTGGGGGAGAACCCTTCTTCAATGATTTTGTCTCTCAGTTTTACGCGCGCGTTGCAACTGATCCGATTCTTCGCCCGATGTACCCAGAGAAAGATATGCATGGTGCTGCGCTTCGCCTAAAGATGTTTCTAGAACAATATTGGGGCGGGCCAACTACCTACTCTGAAGAACGCGGCCACCCAAGATTGCGAATGCGCCATGCAGGTTTTCATATTGATTTAGCAGCGCGTGATGCCTGGCTTAAATGCGCAATGGGAGCGCTAGATGGCATGGAGATGTCGGATGCAAACCGAACTCAGTTGCGTGAATATTTAGAGATGGCAGCACACGGAATGGTTAATGCTTCTGAGACGCATTTCCAATAACTAAAATTTCACCGTTACGTACATACCAAAGCACGCCTTTTTTATCGCGAATCGTTGTGATGCGCAGGCCAACTTTCTCGACAACGCCTTCGATTTCTAAAGTCGAGATCTGGTCACCAACGCCGTATTGATCCTCGATCAACATAAATATTCCTGACAAGATATCGCGCACTAAAGTTTGCGCACCCAGACCGATAGCAACGCCAATAACACCCGCTGATGCAATTACTGGACCTAAGTTAAAACCGAACTCACCCAAGATCATTGCGATCGCGATAATCCAGATTCCAGCTTTGAGAATTGATGTAAGAACTGAGCCAGTTGTTCGAGCCCGCTCGGCTTGACGTTTTGCAAAACCTGGACCCGGTTTTAGATCGGCGGTTGCGAGTTTGTTGACTGCGCGTTCGATTGCACGGCGACCGATGCTCTGGGCGATCCAAGCCGCCACTAGGACGCTAAATACGCGAAGCGGGGCGCCGCTAAGCCATTCCAAGATATTGCGGGTCTGCTCGCTCATGAATCAAACTCTAACTAATTCTTTACCTAAAATTGACCTACAAATACCCCGATCCGCGCAAAATTAGTGCAAGATAAACCAATCGGCGCGAGCCACGCGCCTGAATTAACCTGAGGTAGCTATGTCTCGTTCGCTAGTTCTAAACGCCACCTATGAACCACTAGGTGTTGTTACAGAACGCCGTGCGCTGCTTTTAGTTCTCAACTCTCGCGCAACAATGGTTGAAGCATCCGGCAGCATCTTGCACTTCTCGCAAGGTCAGATCGAACTCCCATCTGTTATTCGCTTAAATAAATTTGTAAAGATTCCTTATCGCCATGCTGTGCCACTTTCGCGTCGCGCAATATTTGCGCGCGATGGTGGACGCTGTGTTTACTGCAGCGCGCCTGCAACTTCGATTGACCACGTAATTCCACGCTCTCGCGGCGGCGGACATAACTGGGAAAATGTTGTCTCTGCCTGCCACAAGTGCAATCACCTAAAGGCTGATAAACCGCTTAAAGAATTAGGTTGGAGACTTCGATCACTTCCACGTGAACCAGTTGGCGCTGCCTGGAGAATTCTTGGCACCGGTCGCACAGATACGCGATGGCTGCCATACCTTGCGCCATTTGGCGTGGCAGCAGCGACCGCTTAATTCGCTTAGACTTACGCCCATGATGATTCATCTTGCATCCGCAATTAATTTCTTGAAGTTAGATAACCAAGAAGATGGCACAGTAGCTGGCGAAGGCTTAAGCGCAGTCGAAACCTTTACTTACTTCTTCGCTGCACCAACCGCTATTTTTCTCTTGATCTCAGTTATCACTTATGCAATGACTGGCGATCGCAAGAAGTCAAAGAGCTCAGATTCAGCAATAACCTCTATCGAGTAGCGTCAACAGCGCGCGCTTTAAGCGCACG
>JBEAMT010000101.1:0-5714 GCA_041165825.1 Actinomycetota bacterium
CGGCCTGCCGCTACTGCATTGGTTGCGCTCCATTCATGGTTAGTGATGATGCGAAGAGAATTTCCATTCTTAATTACACCTAGGCCATCTGGAATTCCTGGAACAAGGTAAGTACCAACCATGTCACCTGCGGAGGCGAATGGTGTAAGAGTTGCAGAGGTTGCAACAGCTTCAACGTAAACTGGAGCAGCTGCATTTGCAGGCGCTGCTGAAATTACAAGGAACGCGGAAGCTGCAACAAGAGCCACTCCACGTTTTACTCGAACTTGATTCACTATTTCTCCTTAATGAAATTTGTTAGTTGCCGAGCGCAACGTGGCGAGTTAATCCACTTCGGGTGAATTTTTGGGGATAGCCGGATATCTATTTCGTGAAATCACAATTATCGCTGATAAAAATCGCGATTAACTAAAAGCGCTGATAAATGAACAAAGCGCCTCCTGAAGGTTAACTCCAGTGGGCGCTCTGTTGCTGTTGTAGCCCCGAAGGGATTCGAACCCTCGTAGCTGACTTGAGAAGCCAGAGTCCTAGGCCGCTAGACGACGGGGCCCTAGTACATTTCTTTACTGCTGTTACTGCTTGGGTACTGCGCTGGGGTACCAGGACTCGAACCTAGACTTACTGAACCAGAATCAGCAGGGCTGCCAATTACCCCATACCCCAATTGCAACAGGGGTAAGAATACCCCAAAAATTAAAGCGCTATCGCCGCTGAGATTCTAGCCAGTGAGGCATCCTTACCGAGCAACTCCATGGATTCAAAGAGAGGTGGAGAAATTGTGCTGCCAGTTGTCGCGATGCGAACTGCACCAAATGCAATACGTGGCTTTAGCCCCATCTCATCAATTAGCGAAGTGCGAAGTGCGGCTTCAATACTTTCGTGGTTCCAAATGGTAAGCGGAGTTAGCTCAGCAAGAGAACGCTTTAGCACATCCTTTGATGCGCTATCGATTATTTTAGAAAGTGATGCTTCTTCAACTTTGAAATCTTTAACAAATAAGAAGCGCAACATCGCCGGAACTTCATCTAATTTGACGATGCGCTCTTGAATTAGTGGAAGCGCTTGCTTTACTAAGGAAATTTCATCATCGCTGCCAGTTATTACATTTGCCTTCGTCAAGAAAGGAAGTGACCACTTTAGAAATTCATCAATTGTTAGAGCGCGGATCTTGTCACCGTTAATCGCTTCCAACTTCTTCATATCAAATCGCGCTGGAGATGAATGAACTTTATCTACCGTAAATAGTTCGCAGAGTTCGGCCATCGTAATATTCTCGCGGTCATCACCTGGTGACCAACCAAGCAGCGCCAAGTAATTACAGATAGCTTCAGGTAAATAACCTTGTTCGCGATACCAGGCGATCGAAACTTCACCATTGCGCTTAGATAGTTTGGCATTGTCCTGGCCCATAACGAATGGCAAGTGGGCAAAGACTGGGTAATCCTCCGGCTTTACGCCCATCGCCTGATAAACGCGGATCTGTCTAGGCGTTGATGAAAGCAGATCTTCACCGCGCAATACGTGGGTGACCTTCATCAAAACATCATCGACGGCAACTGCCAAGGTGTAAAGAGGTGAACCGTCTGCGCGCACTAGAACAAAGTCGGGAACAAATTTGTGATCAAAGGTAACTTCACCACGAATCTCATCTTTAAATGTCGTGGTGCCATCTGGCATGCGCATACGAACAACCGCTTCGCGTCCCTGCGCTTTATAGCCTGCGATCTGCTCTGCTGTTAAATCACGGCAATGGCCGTTATAACCCGGTGCCACGTTGGCAGCGCGTTGTGCTTCGCGAACTGCCTCTAACTCATCTGGTGAGCAGTAACAGTGATAGGCATCTTTCTGATCTAAAAACTTCTGCGCCCAATGTGCGTAGATATCTAACCGTTGCGATTGAAGGTAAGGACCATTTTCACCACCAACTTCCGGACCCTCATCCCAATTCAATCCGAGCCATTTCAGAGTATCTATCGCAGCCTGAATGTATTCATCGGTTACGCGAGTTGTATCGGTATCTTCGATACGAAATAAAAATGTGCCGCCTGTATGACGGGCGTACGCCCAATCAAAGAGCGCGGTGCGGATATTTCCAACGTGTAGGTCACCCGTTGGTGAAGGTGCAAAGCGAACTTTTACTTTTTTAGTACTCACGGTTTTGCACTCACCTTATTTGTTAGTTGTCCAAGCCCTTCAATTCCGACAACGACGTTGCCGCGCTCGATAAGTGGTCCAATTCCTGCTGGAGTTCCGGTGATGATTACATCGCCCGGTAATAGAGTCATAACTTGTGAAACAAAGACCACGATATCTGCAACGCTAAAGATCATCTGATCCAGGCTTGCATCCTGGCGGATTTCGCCATTTACTTCCGAGAATATTCTTTGTGTTCCAGGAACGAAATCAGTTTCGATCCATGGACCGATCGGGCAGAAGGTATCAAAGCCTTTAGCGCGCGCCCATTGGCCATCGCTTCTTTGTAGCTCGCGGCAAGTAACATCATTTGCCAAGGTGTATCCGTAAATTACTTCGTTAACGCGCTCTTTCGGTACATCTTTACATACGCGGCCAATGACGACAGCAAGTTCTGCTTCGTAATCAATCGTTGGCGCCATCGCCGGCCAGACAATTGTGTCTCCCGGTCCGATAACAGAGGTATTTGGCTTAAGAAAAATAATTGGTTCTTTCGGAACTTCCGAGCCCATCTCTTTTGCATGGTCGGCGTAGTTTTTTCCTACGGCAACGATCTTGCTGCGCGGGATAACTGGGGCAAGTAAACGCACCTTAGTTAACTCAATTTTTGCTGCGGTCTTTGTGACGCCGTGATAGATCGGATCTCCTGAAATAACGCTGATCTGATTGTCATCTTCGAGAATGCCAAAGAGCGGATCGGTACCTAAACCTGATTCAGGACCTGGAGAGAAGCGAACAATACGCATTGGGCTATCTTACGCCCTGGTCACACTTCCACTTGCATCGATATGAAAGAGCGCAGCAAGAGGCGAGTGCTGCTTTATTACCGCGACTTTGGCGTCAGGCAAACCTGCATAGACAACGCCCTCAATACCTGAAATTTGTGATGCTAAAGCAACAACGAAAACTGCTTCTACTGCATCTAATTTTAGTTCTGGAGATTCCACATTAATTGCGACATAGGTACGCCCTGTTGAATCGCGAAGCGCCGCTGCCTGCTTAGCGCCAGAACGTGCCAAAGTTGATGTAGCAAGGGTTGCCAACTTTTGATCTTCTGGATTATCGAAGTGGTTATCAAAATTAGGATTATTCATGTTCATCAACTTCGCCATCTTTAATTCGCTCAATCATTACTGAACTTATTTTACGGCGGCGACCAATTGGGCGCTCTGATGTAATCGACCAGCCCAGCATCGAAATCGTGCTGCCCGCGATCGGAACACGTCCCAGCTTCTGCGCCATCAAACCGCCAATAGTGTCGACATCTTCGAAATCTTCTTTATCGATCTCGATCTTTAACTCATCGGCCAAATCTTCAATATGAAGGGTTGCCTTGGCGCGCGCCTTATCTTCGGTGATCCAAGTAAATGCCTCAACGCCATCATCGAATTCGTCGGCAATCTCTCCAACAATCTCTTCAATAATATCTTCGATGGTGATGATTCCAGCAGTACCACCATATTCGTCAACGACTATCGCTAAGTGGATCTGATCGCGCTGCATCTCTTTCAGCAACTCGGCTGCAATCTTGATCTCCGGAACAAAGACAGCTGGGCGCATATGTTGCTCAACTTTTTCAGTGGTCTCTGCTTCGTGGTGATCTAACGCACGCTTCGCCAAATCTTTAACGTAAGCGATACCGATAATCTTGTCGAGATTTTCGCCAACAACAGGTATACGGGAATAACCGCTGCGAAGTGCCAGCGATAACGCTTGACGCAGAGTCTTATCGCCTTCTATCCAGACCATATCGGTGCGGTGCACCATGAGTTCGCGCACCAAGGTGTCACCGAGTTCAAATACCGAGTGGATCATCTCGTGCTCGTCTGATTCCACTAAACCGCGCTCGTGTGCTTGATCTACCAAGTCGCGAAGTTCGGCTTCATTGGTAAATGGACCATCACGAAAACCCTTACCTGGCGTAATTGCATTACCGATTGCAATTAGCAGGTTGGTTACTGGTCCCAGGATGAATGCTAAGAAGTAAGCAACAGATATACCGGCGCGTGCCCATTTATGTGGTTGCTGTCGACCCAAGGTACGTGGACCTACGCCGACTACCACGTATGAAAGTACAACCATGATTACAACAGTTGTGATCATCGCTTGTGCAGATGAGTATTCGCGCAAGAGAGCAACGGCAAGAAGTGCAGCGGCGGTGAATTCGCAGATCTTACGTACCAGCAAAAGCACATTTAAATAGCGTGAAGGGTGCTGAGAGTACTTCTTGAGCAGGTGTCCCCCACGCTTACTTTCGAGCTCTTCAATCAAGACACGAGAAATAGAGGTCAGCGCTGATTCAGATGCCGCCAAAAAACCAGCAAATGCAATTAGAGCAACAATGGCGCTGATATTTGCGATAGTCATGCACTCGCCTGCCAGTTCTTTACTAGGTTCTCTTGTAGGGCGAACATAACTTTCTCTTCTTCTTTATTTGCATGGTCATATCCCAAAATATGTAGCAGGCCGTGCGCTGCCAAGATATAAATCTCGTGTTCGACAGAGTGACCGGAAGTTGCTGCCTGGCGTGCCGCAACAGTTGGTGCGATCACAATATCTCCGAGCGTCACCGCATCGCCTGCCGCTGCCGGCATATCCATGGGAAATGAGAGCACGTCAGTCGGACCTGGTTCATCCATCCATTTAATGTGAAGTTCGGTCATCTCATTTTCATCTACAAAAACTAGGTTAACTTCGCATTCGGGGTTTAGCTTTAACTGCACCAGGCTGTTATCAAGCAAGGTGCGCACTTGATCTGCCGGCACAAGTTCGCCAGATTTGTTGGTGATTTCTATTGTCATAAGTAAATTTGAATTAGGAGTTTCGGATATTACGAGGTGCAGCCTTTGCCGCATCAAATTTCTCGTAAGCCTTGACGATATCGCCGATCAAACGGTGGCGAACCACATCTTCTGCAGTGAGCTCCATAAATGCAATGTCATCAATACCTTGCAAGATATCGGTTATGACGCGTAGCCCTGATTTGGCTCCATTGGGAAGATCGATCTGGGTGACATCGCCTGTCACAACCATCTTGGAACCAAAGCCGAGACGAGTTAAGAACATCTTCATTTGTTCTGGTGTGGTGTTCTGAGCTTCATCCAAGATAATAAATGAATCATTTAAGGTACGGCCGCGCATGTAGGCAAGTGGAGCAACTTCGATAACGCCGGTCTGAATTAGACGTGGAATCGAATCAACATCGATCATGTCATGCAACGCATCAAAGAGCGGGCGCAGATATGGGTCGATCTTCTCGCTCAAAGTACCTGGAAGAAATCCTAAACTTTCGCCAGCTTCAACTGCCGGACGAGTTAAAACAATTCGGTTTACTTTCTTGGCTTGCAACGCAGCAACCGCCTTAGCCATCGCCAAATAAGTCTTACCGGTACCTGCTGGCCCTATTCCAAAGGTGATGGTGTTATCTTCAATCGCATCGACGTAGCGTTTTTGATTTGCCGTCTTTGGTCTGATGGTGCGGCCGCGATTAGAGACAATGTTTAGCGATAAGACTTCGGCTG
>JBEAMT010000102.1:0-5792 GCA_041165825.1 Actinomycetota bacterium
CGTGCATAAGCAGATGATTCATGAACCATCGCTTGCTCGTTACGCGCTTGGTGGTACGGCATTAAATCTGGATCAGTTGTAGATAACTGTTTTAGCGCCTGACCAATACCTGCCACGTTGCCATGACCAAAGATTCCAAAGACGCCCTGAATGGTTCGCTCGCGGTAATTGCCATCAACTGTGTATTGATGCGCCAAGAATTCAACAATTGCTTGACCAACGCTCATCTTGCGAGTTGCCATTTGTAGCTCCCTTGAGGTCTTTACTAATTAGTTCTATATCAATTAGTTCTATATCAATTAGTTCTATATCAATTAGTTCTGTGGAAAACCGAGGTTGATTCCACCATGGCTTGGATCTAGCCAACGGCTAGTAATCGCTTTGCCACGTGTAAAGAAGTGAACTCCTTCTTCGCCGTGCGCCTTAGTGTCACCAAATAGTGATTGTTTCCAACCACCAAATGAGTAGTAAGCAACTGGTACCGGAATCGGAACGTTGATTCCGACCATGCCAACTTGAATCTCATTCTGGAAGCGACGAGCTGCGCCACCATCGTTTGTAAAGATCGCAGTTCCGTTGCCGAATGCACCACTATTGATTAGCGCAACACCTTCGTCATATGACTTAACGCGAACAATAGAAAGGACTGGTCCGAATATTTCATCCTTATAAACGCTAGAAGTAATTGGTACTTGGTCGATCAGGGTTGGCCCAAGCCAGAAACCAGCAGCCTCACCGTCGGCCTTTACGCCGCGACCATCAACAACAACCTTGGCACCATCTTTAACTGCCACATCAATGTATGAAGCAACTTTGTCACGGTGTTCTTTTGTTACGAGTGGACCCATATCGCAGCCGCGGCGACCATCACCAGTGCGCAACTTATCCATCCGAGTAACAACCTTTTCGATCAGCGCATCTGCAACTGGTTCAACTGCAACGACAACTGAGATGGCCATGCAGCGTTCACCGGCAGAACCAAAACCTGCGTTGATAGCCGAATCGGCAACAAGTTCGAGGTCAGCATCTGGCAAGACCAACATATGGTTCTTTGCTCCACCAAGTGATTGCACACGCTTTCCAGCCTTGGCACATTCTTCGTAGATGTATTTTGCAATTGGAGTAGATCCAACAAATGAAATTGATTCAACGTCAGGGGAGTGCAGTAAGCCGTCTACGGACTCTTTATCGCCATTTAGAACGTTAAATACGCCATCAGGAAGACCCGCTTCTTTCCAAAGCTTTGCAATCCAGATTGATGCTGAAGGATCTTTTTCAGATGGCTTCAAGACAACTGTGTTACCAGCAGCGATTGCGATTGGGTAGAACCACATCGGAACCATCGCTGGGAAGTTAAATGGAGAAATAATTCCGACAACGCCCAGCGCCTGACGAGTTGAGTAAACATCGACGCCGGTTGAAACGTTTTCAGAGTAGTAGCCCTTAATTAGCTGTGGCATTCCGACTGCGAATTCGACTACTTCTTGGCCACGTGTGATTTCACCAAGCGCGTCAGATAAAACTTTTCCATGCTCACTAGTAATGATCTCTGCGAGCTCGCTCTTCTTAGCATTTAGAAGTTCGCGGAATTTAAAGACAATCTGTTGACGAGCGGCAAGTGAAGTCTTTGACCAACCTGGAAATGCCTTCTTCGCAGATGCGATAGCAGCGTTGATCTCTGCCGTGTTTGCTAGCGCAACGCGCTTTGTCTCAACGCCTAAAGCGGGGTCATAGACAGGAGCTGTGCGTCCTGATGTGCTTGATACTTCTTTATTATCGATCCAGTGGCCAACGGTTGTAGTCATAGCCTCATCCTATGACGGCAACCCCCGATTTATAAACGGCCCTAATCTTGATACTCGCCACATCGTGCGGCGGAACTGTCAGCGGGTTCTGCTCCAGGATCATCAGATCTGCCTGCATACCGACTGCGATCTCGCCGAAACGCTTTTCGTTAAAGCCCTGATAAGCAACGCCTGCGGTGTAGAAACTCAAACTCTCCTCCACTGAAATCGCCTCGTGCGTGCTCCAGCCTTCGGTCGGCCATTTATCTGGAGACTGGCGATGCGTTGGAACCGCTAGCGCCAATAAAGGAATGTAAGAGGTAACTGGCCAATCGCTGCCATAACTAATTCGCGCCCCACTTTTAACCATCGATGCCAGTTGATATTGGCGATTATTTCGTTCATCGCCGATACGCGGTGCAATAAGTTCTTTGTTCATCGGATCTAGATAAGTCCAGAGCGGTTGATAATTTGCAATAACACCAAGTGCGGCAAAACGTGGCAGATCTGCTGCATCAATTAACTGCGCATGGGTAATGACAGGGCGACGATCCCACTTGGGATTTACCGCAACCATTTTCTCAATCGTATCTAGCGCCTGACGCGCTGCGGCATCACCGATTGCATGGATATGTAATTGATAACCCTGCGAATCAAATAAAACAGCAGCTTCCAGAATTTCATCATCGCTCCAGATCAATAAACCCTTTGATGTTGGATCATCGAGATACGGATCAAGTAGGGCTGCAGTGCCTGCTGATAAAGCGCCATCACCAATAATTTTTATCGTTTTGCAAGCAAGTTTTGTATTTGGTCCAAGCGCTTTTACTTGCTCACGAATCTGCTCAAAGTATTTAACGTTGTCGCGCCATTTAGCCGGCTGAGCCAACATGTACAAATCCATATTGATTCGTAGCGAGCCAGATTTATCGGCCGCTATATAAGCCTCAGCCATTCCTGGGGTTACCCACGCATCAACCGATGCAGTTACTCCACTTTCTAAATAACGATCAGAAGCCCAAGTTATCGCTGCAACATCATCTTCTAACGTTCTCTCTGGTGCTTTCTTCAAGATCAAATCCATCGCAGATGGTTCGCGCAAGGTTCCGCGCGGTGATCCATCGGAGTTGCGCGCAATAGTGCCGCCATCAGGATCAACTGTTGCTGCCGTTATTCCAGCAAGCTCAAGTGCTTTGCTATTTACCCAAATCGTATGGTGATCAACAGCCTGCAAAACAACGGGGCGATCACTTACTGCTTCATCTAGCCAAGTGGCTAAGAAATCTCCACCGCTAACTGCGGCAGCTTCGTAAGCGCCACCTACTATCCAAGTTGTATTTGGATTGGCATCAGCAAATCGTTTTACTTCAGCAACCATTTCAGCAACGGTCTGCAAACCATTTACCAGCGGCCCCTGAGCTTCGCGCCCACCAAACAATGGATGGGCATGTCCATCCATAAATGCTGGCGCTAAAAATGCACCATCTAAATCAACAACTTCATCACCTGGATGGGCAGCGCGATTTATCTCAACGATTTTGTCGCCATCGATGCGCACAGATTCTGCAACACAACCGATGCCGCACCAGATTGTGCCGCCGCTGAAGAAAGTTGCCACTTGCGCATCCACCAAATCTCTCGATAAACCAAATCTCTCAATAAAGAAGTGGCGCAAGTCTAGGGGTTACTTCTTTTTATACCCCGCTGGGCACTTGGGGCTAACTGCCGTTACCTTCTTAGTGGTCTTTCCCTTTACACAAGAGATCGTGACCTTCTTTTTAGCAACTGTGGCTGTGGCCATTGGGGTTTCAGTTGGAGCAGGGGAGGGAGTAGATACGACTTCCTTCTCCTGCGAAAGCTTCACATTGATAGTTGGAGAAGAGAAGGTAAATCCCTTTGCTGATAAGTAAAGCCAGCCGCTCTTTTCGTTAACAATAGTTGTGGCTACTTTCTTCTCTCCGGCTGAAGTTGTAATTGAAATTTCTGCCTGAATTGGAGCGCTAGAGAATCCGTAAATGCAACGGGCAACTTTGCTATTGATAGCTAGGTCGTATGTACCAGATGCTTCTGCGCCACTTGCTTCGTAGTGCGGTGATGCAACTTTGTATTCCAGTGCACCAGTTGCCTTATTAAAGTTTGGGGGACCGGCGCTGTAGGTCAACGCATTTGTTGTAACAACTCCACCTAACTCGTCTTTAGAAGTTGTACATCTCTGAATTTCGGGGTTCTGCCAGGTATTTAGAGCGCGATATGACCAGTATTGAGTTGTCTTTGAAGCCTTGTCACCAATAGTTGGCAACATATCGTTCATGATCTGCATGGTGAGCGGATCAGAAAGTCCATTGAGCATTGTCTGAGTTCCACCATTTGGTGTACCCATAACGCCCCAATCAACATCTGCAAAGATGATTTTACGAACTGATTCAGGGATCTGCGCATTCGGAATTGTGAAATCAAGTGTAGAAACTTTTACAGGCTCTGCCTCAATGCTCACGATCTGCCCCTTTCCATTAGCTTCGACTTCGATCTGTGGAAGTGCGATGCGTCCGTGGAACCAACCACTAACTTTCTGTGCCAACTGCACTGACATTCCAAAGCGATATCCGGTTGGGAAATCTTGGGGGAGTTGGCAAATGCCTGTATCTACAACAGTGCAACGCTCACCTTGCGGTGTGTAAACAGGAGGGGTGTTTGCAACTCCGCCACCTGGCCCCCAGCTTGGCCGAGAATTAACTGGGGCATAATTTCCTGTTACTGGCTTTACAGGAATAATTCCGGTCATCACTTGTCCGTAGTAAATCTGGGTAGAACTTAATGGAACGCCAGCAGCCTTCTCAATATGTGCACTGATGCGCGCTGAAACAAAATAATTTTCTTCTCCTCCACCATTTTTCACACTCGGAATTTTCCAAAGACCACCAAAGCCATTTGTCGCAGATAACAACATGGAAGGAATAGCGGGGCGATCAGTGGTGCCTTTAACTGGAAGAGAATTTAGAAATTGACCTTCTATTTTCTTACCTGATGCATCAACGGCCCATACTGATTTGATGCAATCGAAAGATGAATCAATCGCGCAAGTTGGTAGATTGTGAATAACCATGACCATCTTTGATTTTGTGCAAAGTTCATCATCAACACCTGAACAACGTAGGATTTTATTTGAATCTGCGTTGTCGGCATCGGCATAGAAATTATCTGGCTCTTGGGCAAGGTCAAAACTTTCATTTAAGTAAAGACCAAAGTAGGGAACGGTTGAAGGAATTCTTGCGCCTGCCTCAGCGCCGCCAACTTGGACGATAGACCCCAATAAAAGCGCTGCCAGAAAAGCTGCTCCATATTTACGGACTGACTTCACGTAAAACCCCATTCAACAGATCTGACCCATTTGGGCCTCCCTGTACATCCGTTATCTAGCCCGAGATTTATGCAGGGCTACTGGAGTTGCTTAGGCTCTTGCATCTCAAGCGGTGGGATCGCGGGCTTATCTTCGGTCAATTCCTTTAGATTCTTATCTATTTCAGTAATCACGCGATCGATCCCGTATTCGGCAGCGATCAGGGCGCAGGATAGAAACCGGTTGAATTCTCGGCCATCGCGGGCGCCGAAGAGAATCCCTGAAGTCTTCTGGCGATTACTGACATGAAATATGTAATCAGTTTCATCGGCAGAGGCTGCCGCACCGTTCCACTTTGAGAAGAGCCACTCTTTGGTGTTGAACATTCCATTAAATAAAACGCGATTTGTCGTGAGAATTACATCGCCGACTTCACCGTACTTTTGAATCGGATCACCAGAAACATATGTGCCGCGAGTTGCACCAACTCGGTAACGAATACCCGCAACGACCGGAATGCTTAACCCTTGGCTGGTTGCTGAATATTGACCTGCACTGCGTCCTGCTTCATGAAACTGTCCTTGCGCGGTCCAGAGAACAATTTCGCCTGCCTTTTGAATCGTCTGATTAACAACTACATCTTCGCCTTTTGCAGCAAGTACAAATGCATC
>JBEAMT010000103.1:0-25096 GCA_041165825.1 Actinomycetota bacterium
GGCGTCGTTGGAAAGTTCGTTGAATTTTATGGACCAGGCGTTGTCTCTGTTCCAATGGCTAACCGCACCACAATCGGAAATATGAGCCCTGAATACGGTTCAACTTGTGCAATCTTCCCAATTGATGATGAAACCCTTCGCTACCTGCGTCTTACTGGACGTAGTGAAGATCAACTTGCGCTCGTTGAGCAGTATGCAAAAGCACAGGGCATGTGGCATGACCCATCGGCGAGCCCGCGTTATTCCGAACATGTTGAGTTAGATCTTTCAACAGTTGTTCCATCAATCTCTGGACCAAAGCGCCCGCAAGACCGCATCTCATTAAGTGACTCAAAGTCGGCCTTCGATAAAATCTTGCCAACTTATTTCACGGATAAAACGGGTAAAGAGGCTTACCCGGTAAAGGTTGGTGCAAAAGAGACCACCATTAAAAATGGTGACGTCGTCATTGCATCAATTACCTCTTGTACAAATACTTCAAATCCTTCTGTAATGATCGGTGCAGCACTGCTGGCTAAGAAAGCGGTAGAACGCGGCCTTACTTCAAAGCCATGGGTGAAGACGACTCTTGCGCCAGGATCAAAGGTGGTTACCGATTACTACGATCGCGCAGGCCTAACTCAATATATGCAGGCACTTGGTTTTCACCTCGTTGGCTACGGCTGCGTAACTTGTATCGGAAACTCTGGCCCGCTTCCAGTGGATATCAGCAAATCTGTTAACGAACATGACCTTGCGGTAACCGCAGTACTTTCAGGAAACCGAAACTTTGAGGGCCGAATTAGCCCAGATGTGAAGATGAATTACCTAGCTTCACCTCCGCTAGTAGTTGCTTACGCTCTAGCAGGCACCATGAACCATGACTTTGATAAGGATTCACTCGGCACCGATAAAGATGGCAAGGAAGTTCTCCTGGCAGATATCTGGCCAAGTGCAAAAGAGATTCAAGATGTAATTGATTCTTCAATATCTTCAGAGATGTTTAAGAAAGACTATGCAACTGTTTTCGATGGCGATCACCGCTGGAAATCACTCGATACGCCAACTGGCAAGACATTTGAATGGGATGCGCAATCAACTTATGTTCGCAAACCTCCATACTTTGAAGGAATGCCGGCGCAACCTAAGCCAGTTACCGATATCGCTGGTGCGCGAGTTCTAGCGATCCTCGGAGATTCTGTAACAACAGATCACATCTCACCGGCTGGAAATATCAAGGCTGATTCGCCTGCAGGCAAATACCTTGAGGCCCATGGCGTAGCGCGCGCAGATTTCAACTCATACGGATCCCGTCGCGGAAACCATGAAGTAATGATTCGCGGAACCTTTGCCAATATTCGCTTAAAGAATATGTTGTTAGATGGAGTAGAGGGTGGATATACCCGTAACTTCCTGGATAACGGTGTGCAATCAACTATTTATGATGCATCAGTTGCCTACCAAACAGCCGGCGTACCGTTGGTTATCTTGGCTGGAAAAGAGTACGGATCAGGTTCATCTCGCGACTGGGCTGCCAAGGGAACTGCACTGCTTGGAGTTCGCGCAGTTATCGCGGAAAGCTTTGAACGCATTCACCGTTCTAATCTAATTGGAATGGGAGTTCTTCCATTGCAATTTACTAATGGCGATACTGCACAGAGCCTGGGACTCAAGGGCGATGAAACATTTGCGATTTCCGGAATTACTGCACTAAATAGCGGCGGAATTCCGAAAGAGGTAACTGTTACAGCAGGGGATAAGACATTTACTGCAAAGGTTCGTATCGATACGCCAGGTGAGGGTGATTATTATCGCCACGGGGGGATCATGCAGTACGTTCTCCGTCAGTTACTTCAGTAGTTGCGCGAAGATATAGCCAGATACTCGCCTAAATATCGCCTAACTGCAGGGCCTTAACTAGACTAAGCACGTGCTCGAGTCTCTTAAAGGTCCCGCTGATATTAAGGCGCTGGATCGCACGCAGCTAGATAAGTTAAGCGAGGAGATTCGCCAATTCTTGATCGAGAAAGTCTCAAAGACTGGTGGCCATCTCGGACCCAACTTAGGCGTTGTGGAGTTAACTCTGGCAATCCATCGCGTCTTTGATTCACCGCGAGATGTAGTGCTCTTTGATACCGGACATCAATCTTATGTTCATAAAATAATTACCGGTCGCGCGGATAGCTTTGATGGCCTGCGCCAACGTGGCGGAATCGCTGGTTATCCAAATCGTGCGGAGAGCGAACATGACGTTATCGAAAACTCACATGCTTCAACTGCGCTCTCGTGGGGCGATGGAATTTCTTATGGATTCTCAAGAACCGGACAGAGTGATCGCCATGTAGTTGTCGTGGTTGGCGATGGTGCACTTACCGGCGGCATGTCCTGGGAGGCGCTTAACAATATCGCCGCAACAGAAGAACGGAATTTAGTAATCGTTGTAAATGACAACGAACGTTCTTACTCTCCAACAATAGGCGGGCTTGCTACCTACCTTTCAACGCTGCGCGTGACCCGCGGTTATGAAAGATTCCTAGACTGGGGTAAAGAGTTTCTACATAAGACCCCGGTCGTCGGCACTCCGATCTATGAAACTTTGCATGGCATGAAGAAGGGCATAAAGGATATTGTTGCCCCGCAAGGAATGTTTGAAGACCTCGGCCTGAAATACATGGGGCCAATTGATGGCCACGATATTGCAGCACTCGAGAAAGCTTTACTAAAGGCAAAAGAATTTGGTGCACCTGTTCTAGTTCACGCAATAACTGAAAAAGGACGCGGTCATAAACCTGCGGTTGCAGATGAGGCAGAGAAATTTCACGCAGTTGGAATTGTTGATCCTGAAACCGGAGCGCCGTTAGCCAAGAGCGGTACAAGCTGGACCAAAGTATTTTCCGAAGAGTTAGTGGCGATTGGCCATCAACGTAGCGATATCGTCGCTATAACGGCGGCGATGCTCGGGCCAACCGGTTTAGATAGATTTGAGAAGGAATTTCCTGATCGCACCATCGATGTTGGTATTGCAGAGCAACATGCTGTCACTAGCGCAGCTGGTATGGCGTTTGCTGGCCTGCACCCTGTTGTCGCTCTTTACTCAACTTTCTTAAACCGCGCCTTTGATCAAGTGCTCTTGGATGTGGCGTTGCACAAGGCTGGTGTCACATTTGTATTGGATCGATCTGGAATTACTGGCGATGATGGTCCTTCACACCATGGCATTTGGGATCTTGCGCTAACTGGGATTATTCCAAGCATGCATGTGGGCGCACCTCGCGATGGCGCACGGTTGCGTGAAATCTTGCGCGAGGCCGTTGCGATCTCAAATGCGCCGTCGATGCTCCGCTTTCCAAAAGGAGCGGTTCAAGAAGATATTCCAGCATTTGAAAGACGCGATGGCATTGATGTCTTGTATCGCGGAGAAAGTGCCGATGTACTTCTCGTAAGTGTTGGTGCTATGGCTGCCATCGCGGTGGAAGCAGCAGCAATGGCTTATCGCGAAGGCGTTGGCGTAACCGTCATCGATCCGCGCTGGGTTAAGCCTCTTCCGGTATCACTTGTCACAATCGCTCAGCGCTATAAGAGCGTGGTTGTTCTTGAAGATGGAATTAAACATGGCGGTATAGCAAGTTCGATCTCTCAAGCATTCCGCGAATCAGGTTTGGCAATACCAATTCACTCGATTGGCATCCCTCTGGAATTCATTGAGCACTCAAAGCGCTCTGAGATTATGAACGATCTCGGAATTACGGCACAGAGCATCGCTAGAAGTATTGTCGAGTTAAATAGTTCCCATTCTTCTTCGAACTTGGCAGATTCGACTATGGCAGAGATGCAATACCCGGCGCATGAAAGCGCTGACCGCAAACAGCGAAGCTAATTCCCTCGCGATCTAGGTAAGGCAATATTCCGCCGAGATGCATCGGCCAACCTGAACCCATTAACATGCAAAGATCAATCTCAGCAGCTGATGAAACAACGCCCTCATCTAGCATCATTCGCGCTTCAGTTGCCAATGCTTTCAGCGCGCGATCGCGAACCTGTTCGGCAGTTGATGGTTTATCGCCTTGTTTAATCAGAGCCAAAGCTTCTGGATTTGGGCTATTTTTTCCATCAGCTGCCTTGATGTAGAAGTTGCGAACTTTGGCAGCAACCATCGCTTGCATGGTAGGAGAGATGCGATAGCGCGGGCCTAAGTTCTCATGCAAAGTTTCAGATACGTGGAGCGCAACTCCAGGACCAACGAGATCGAGAAGCTCAAATGGTGACATTGGGAAGCCAATACTGCGCATGGCGTTATCGGCAACTTCAGGTGATGTACCTTCATCAACTGCATCGGTTACTTCACCCATAAAGCGAGTTAGTAGGCGGTTCACGACAAAACCTGGCGCATCTTTACAGATGATCATGGTCTTCTTTAACTCTTTACCGATGCTCACAGCAGTTGCAGTAGTTGCATCATCTGTCTTTGAAGTTCGAGCAACTTCAAGAAGAGGCATAACGGCGACTGGGTTAAAGAAGTGGAAGCCGATTACCCGCTCTGGGTTCTTAAGTCCTTCGCCCATTCGTTCAACAGAGAGCGAAGAGGTGTTGGTTGCCAGTACACATTCGGGGGAGACGATGGTTTCGAGCTTTTTAAATAACTCTTGCTTAAGCGATAGCTCTTCGAAGATCGCTTCAATGATGAAGTCACAACCGGCAAAGGTATTTTGATTTGCTGAACCAGTGATCAATAGTGAAAGGCGACGAGCAGATTCTTCGCTCATGCGCTTCTTTTCGACCAACTTCGCGAGTTCGTTCTTTACCCATGCAACGCCCTTGTCTGCGCGCTCTTGGTCGATATCTGTCATCACTACTGGACATTTAAGGTTGCGAAGTAGAAGTAGCGCTAGTTGCGAAGCCATTAGACCTGCACCGACTACTCCAACCTTCGTTACCTTTCGAGCCAGTGCTGATTTGGGAGCGCCCTCAACTTTCTTACGCTTCTTCTGGATCAAATTAAATGCATACAAGGATGCGCGAAGTGGATCAGACATTGTTAGATCGGCCAGAGCCTGATCTTCTGCATCAAATCCCGCACTGCGAGTATTGGTGCGAGCCGCAGCGATAAGTTCTAGCGCACGTATTGGAGATGCAATCTCTGCTCCACCATATTTCTTTAACGCCGCCGCTTTACCTGTAGCGATTGCTGAATCCCAAGCAGGATCTTGTGAATAATCTTTACGTTCTACTTTAGTTGCGCCACTTAATACCTTGGCAGCAAATGAAACAGAGCGCTCAAGGAAATCGGCAGGTTCGTAAACAGCATCTACAACTCCGAGTGTGAGCGCATCTTTAGCCTTCATCATCGTGTTGTTATTTAAAGCGTTTAACATAATCACTTGCACTGCACGTTCTGGACCAATCAACTTAGGCAGAATTGTTGCGCCACCCCATCCGGGAACTAACCCTAGGAAAACCTCTGGAAGTGCAGTGAAGGCAGTTGACGCTAGGGTGCGGTAGTTGCAATGTAAGCCAACTTCTAATCCACCGCCGAGCGCTAAGCCGTTTATAAATGCAAATGTAGGGATGCCACATTCATCTAGGCGACGAAAGACATCGTGTCCTAGCTTTCCGATCGCGAGTGATTGCGAACGTTCAGATAGAAAAGAAAGTGCGGAGAGATCGGCACCTGCAGCAAAGATAAATGGCTTTCCGGTGATAGCAATAGCAGCGGGGGAGCGGCCAATTGCATCGGTGATCGCAGCATCTAGCGCCTTAAGCGATTGTGGTCCAAAGGTATTTGGACGAGTGTGATCGAGTCCGTTGTCCAAGGTAATTAACGCAAGCGAACCAGTGAAGCCAAATGGAGTCAGATCAACATCTCGAACAAGTGCGTTAGTTACTACTTCTTCTGGCGCACCTTCAGGTAATTTGATTTCGGTAGTCATTACTTTGATCCTCCTGAAAAGTGTGGGTTCTCCCAGATTACGGTTCCACCCATGCCAAGACCGATACACATTGTGGTTAGCCCATAACGCACCTCTGGGTGCTCTTCAAAGGCGCGCGCCAAGTTAAGCGCTAGACGGATTCCAGATGAAGCCAATGGGTGGCCAACTGCGATCGCACCGCCGTATGGATTTACGCGCGGATCGTCATCGGAAATTCCAAAGTGATCAAGAAATGCAATTACCTGCACAGCAAAGGCCTCATTGACTTCAAAGGCGCCGATATCTTCAATCTTTAATCCTGCTTTAGCGAGGGCTTTAATCGTTGAAGGCACCGGTCCATATCCCATTACCTCTGGCTCGACACCGGCGAATGCGTATGAAACAAGCTTTGCTTTAATCGTTAAGCCAAGTTCTTTCGCTTTATCTTCGCTAGCAAGCAAAGCTGCGGTTGCGCCATCATTTAACCCTGATGAGTTTCCAGGTGTAACGCGACCCGCTGCGCGAAATGGAGTCTTCAGAGTTGCCAGACCTTCCATAGTTGTTGTTGGACGTGGTGGTTCGTCAACTGTTGCAATACCCCAACCCATTTCAGGAATGCGTGCAGCAGTTGGAATCAAATCGCGTTGAATTTTTCCAGCAGCATATGCAGCGGCAGTCTTCATCTGAGAGTTGTAGGCATAGCGATCTGCGCGCTCTTTTGTTAATTGCGGAAAGCGGTCGTGCAAACGTTCAGCGGTTGCACCCATGGCGAGCGCATCTTGTTCAACGATTCGCTCTGCAAGAAAACGTGGGTTGGGATCTATGCCATCACCAATTGGATGATTTCCCATATGTTCGACTCCGCCTGCTATTGCGATATCAATCGATCCGAATGCGATGGCACCTGCGAGAGTTGTCATGGAAGTCATTGCACCTGCGCACCAACGATCGACCGAATAACCTGGAACGGTATTTGGTAGTCCGGCGAGAAGCGACGCGCTTCGCCCTAAGTTCATACCTTGATCACCTGTTTGTGTTGCTGCCGCAATTGCAACATCTTCGATTGCTTCTGGTGAAACCTTGGGATTTCGCTCGAGTAGACCGCGCATGGCGCGAACCATTAAATCGTCAGCGCGCGTACCTGAGTACATACTGCCGGCCTTACCAAAGGGGGTGCGGACAGCATCGACCAGGACGACAGTTCGTGGTGTTTGGGACATTTAGTGAGCCTTTCTTCAAGGTTATGTTTCAAGGTTACTTGCCAGTAGCCCACTTGTCATTAATTTAAATAGCGGCGCCTGATCACCACTGTAATGTGATGAATTACGCAACATTTATGTTGCGTAATTCATTTGAATCGGCTAGCCTGCCTGTAGAGCGAGATTCGCTCCAGAAGTAACAGAAATTAGGAGAAAAGTTGAAGAAGTCTTGGGTTGTGGCGGGGGTTGCAGTAGCCGCCCTCATTTTGGGTGGAGTTTCCTGGGTAGTTTCTGGATCAGATAGCTCTGGTGAGCAAGTCAAAGAGTTAACCATCTATTCCGGTCGTTCTGAGGAGTTCATTGCTCCGTTCTTTGCCGACTGGGAGCAAGAGTCCGGAATCAAGTTAAATGTTCGCTACGGCGATTCTGCAGAACTTGCTGCGCAAATTTTAGAAGAGGGGGCCAACTCTCCAGCTGACGTATTTCTTTCTCAGGATGCCGGATCTTTAGGCGCTGTTTCGGCAGCGGGTTTATTTACCACACTTCCCGCTGGAGTGGGTGGGCAGATCGAAGATATTTACATCGCTGCTGATCGCTCTTGGATCGGAGTTACTGGGCGCGCCCGCGTTTTTGCTTATCGCCCAGCAGCGGTCTCAGTTCTGCCGCAATCAGTTGCCGATTTAACCAAGCCAATTTACAAAGGTCGAGTCGGAATTGCGCCAAGCAACGCATCATTTCAGGCATTCGTAACCGCTCTTATCAATGAAAAGGGTGCGCAGTTTGCAGAAAACTGGCTAAAGGCGATGAAAGCTAATGGTGCACAGATTTACTTAAAGAATAGCGCGATTGTCGAGGCTATCGACAAAGGAGAGATTGATCTAGGTTTAGTTAACCATTACTACACCTGGGAAGTAAGCCAGGCACTTGGCAGAGATATTGACGTTAAAAATGGCTTCTTCTCACCGGGTGATATCGGAAACCTAGTTAACGTCTCAGGCGTTGGAGTAATGGCCACCAGCGAAAAGCAGCAAGTCGCGCAAGATCTAATTAACTACTTAACCTCCGAAGTTGTTCAAGCTAAATTTGTAGCAGATACACATGAGTATTCATTGATTCCGGGAGCTAAAGCTCCAGCAACGCTTCCTGAACTAAAGAGCATTGGCTCACCAAAAGTTGATCTAGCATCCTTGGAGAAAGTACAAGCGACGCAAGATTTACTCACCAAAGTTGGCCTTCTCTAGTGAAGAAATGAAGAAGTGAAGAGAGAAAATAGGCTTGGTAGTTATGGCTTGAGGGCCCTCGTTGCGGGGGTCCTCATCACCATTTCACAACCACTTATCTATCTCTTTATTAGGGCTAGTGATAAATCTGGTCAGGAAATCCTGGCCCTAATAACTCGCCAGAAGACTCTAGATGTTTTGGCGCTCACACTTTTGCTACTGGTAATTGTTGTGCTGGTCAATGTCTTTCTAGGAACAGCGATCGCCGCTGGCCTGCACTACGTGAAGATTCCGTATCCAAGAATCCTTTTAGTTTCCACGATTTTGCCGTTAGCCATACCTTCTTATGTTTTTACTTATACGTGGATGGCGATCTTTCCAGAACTTGAGGGAGTCTGGGCGGCCGCCTTTATTCTCTCGCTGTCGACGATGCCTTACATGATTCTGGCGGTAACCATATCTTTCCAAAGAATCGATTCAGGGTTGATTGAAGTTGCCCGTTCGCTTGGTCTTTCCAAGTCTGCAGTTTTCACCCGAGTTATCTTGCCGCAGGTACGGCGCAGCATCAGCGCAGGTGCGCTACTTTCTGGCTTGTACGTACTAAGTGATTTTGGCGCCGTCTCGCTGCTAAATGTTGAAACGCTTACCGTCTCAATCCAGAATCTCTTTAAATCTTCATACGATCGTGGCGCAGCATCAGTCATCGGAATTCTTCTCTTCTTGGCCGCCGCAATCTTTGTACTTTTTGAATCAATTCTTAAGGGCAGAGATTTTGAATCCCGTGGCGCCGAAGGTTTTCAAGAGCGGATTCGCCGAATCAGCAATCCTGGATTATCAACTTTTGCATTCCTAGTAATTGCACTTTACGGTTTCTTAGCGGTAGTTATCCCGTTCTACGTTCTAATCTCGCGCTATCTACAAAATCCAAGTGTTGTCGCCTTCTCTGATCTATTTGCGGCAGCGCTTTCGACTGTTTCAGTTGCTGGTTTGGGCGCTTTCATCGCCTTTATTCTCTCGCTTCCGCTAGCGCTCTTAGCAACGCAAGGTTCAAGCGCCGTTGCGGCTATTTCAGGCAAGGTAATTCTTATCTCGCATGCGCTGCCGGGCGTTGTGGTTGGTCTAGCGCTGGTCTCATTCGGCTCTCGCTTAGGGCCGCTCTATCAATCAATCTTCTTGCTCGCCTTTGCTTACGCCGTCTTATTCCTTGCTAAATCTGTGGCCTCCACATCTGCGGCGCTGACTTTGGTCTCACCACAACTTAAGGAAGTTGCAGCGACCTTAGGCAAGGGTAAATCGAGCATCGCGATGCAGGTAGTTTTTCCAATCGCTCTTCCGAATTTAGCTCTCGGTGTTTTGTTGGTTTTCTTAACGGCTATGAAAGAACTCCCGGCGACTTTAATGTTGCGACCAACGGGTATGGATACGCTGGCAACGGAGATATGGAGCTTTGCTGCGATTAGCAGATTTAATGAGGCTGCGCCCTATGCACTATTATTGGTGATCATCGCTGCGATTCCGACATTTCTATTAACTATTCCTAGAGCCGCTCAGAGTGATATCGAGAAGAAGGTGAGTTATCTCTAAATGACCTCACTAAGTATTTCTCATCTCTCAGTAAAATTAGGTGATCGTGAAATTATCTCTGATCTCTCTTTCGATCTTCGCCAGGGTGAAATCGCATCGCTACTTGGTCCATCTGGTTGTGGCAAGACAACTCTGCTACGCGCTATCGCGGGGCTCATTCAACCGACCAGCGGAACAATTCGTTTTGGCTCTCAACTAGTTGGTGTTTCATCGGTCGTATTGCCACCGAATAAACGTGGCACTGGCTATGTTCCGCAGCAAGGTGCGCTGTTTCCACACCTGAACGTGGCAAAGAATATTTCCTTCGGGTTAGATCGCGAGCTTTACAGCAAAAAGCAGATCTCTGAGATAACTGAAGAGATGATCAACTTAATTGGCTTGCCAGGATTTGAGAATAGATTGCCGAGCCAACTATCAGGTGGGCAACAGACGAGAGTCGCACTTGCTCGCGCACTTGCAATCAAGCCCAAATTGATTCTGCTAGATGAACCATTCTCAGCTTTAGATGCGGTACTACGCGATGAACTCCGCAGCGAAGTTGTCGGGCTTCTTCGCAAGTTAGGTTCAACTGCCATCTTGGTTACTCACGATCGTGAGGAAGCACTGGTTTCATCTGACCGAGTCATCTTGATGCGTAGCGGCCGAGTTGTGCAAGATGGCACACCTGAAGAGGTTTATGAGGCGCCGATATCTCCTGAAATTGCTGCGAGCACTGGCGATGTTCTCATCCTTGCGGCTCAGAAGTTAAATGACGGGCAAACGCGCTATCCGCTTTCCCTGAGCGGAGTTGCCGAGTTAGGTAGCGATACGGGCTATGTAGTTATTAGGCCTGAGGAGATAGCGGTATCAAGTAGTTCGGTGGAGGGCATTGAAGGTTCGCTTATCCATATCGATTATTACGGACACGATGCGATGCTCACGGTAGAGGTCACTAATTCACCAAAGCCGATTAAGGCGCGCGTAGTCGGTCCTACCCAATTTGTTCTGGGCCAGAAGGTTTATCTAAAGCACACTGGGCCAATTAGGTATTTCGCCCGTCAATAGCTTTAACTTAAAATAGTTTTAGCGCTAGTTAGCCTGCGCAGCATCGATACCGTCTGCAGATTCGCTGGCATCAGCAGACGGTTCAATGAGTGGCGTTGTCTCTAGAAGTGCTGACTCCAAAATAGGTGCAACTATCTCAATCTGCCATTGGCGAGCACCGAGATCGGCTAAAGCGGTAGCAACTCCTGATTTAGGCAAGTTCCAGCAGATTCGGCGTACATACTCTGGGGTAATCAAGTTCTCAAAGGGGATGACCAAATCATTTGCCTTTGCCTGAATATTGGCTTTCGCATGAGTAAGCGGGGCATATCGCTCAGGAAAGCGCTCGCGCCAGATCTTTATCGGTGGCAGCGAATCGCTATCGGTTCGAACTGGTGGCCATTGGCTCTCAGGTAGGGCAAGTGCATCAGTAATCGCGCTAATCCAAGTGGCGGTATTTTCAAACCAACGCGCTCGCAAACCTATTGGGCGCAGGATCTTCTCTAAATCCTTCTTACTCTTAATTGGTTTCTCTACAGCTTTCGTTGCAATCTCAACTATGGCGGCATCGGATAACAATCGTCCCTGTGCGATATCAACTTCTTGCGCCATCTCGGCACGGACTGTCCAGAGCGCTCGCACAATTGCCAATTGATCACGCTTTTTAATCTTATGCATTCCAGAAGTGCGTCGCCATGGATCAACACGTGGCGGCGGAGCAGGCGCATCAATAATTGATTGGAACTCTTCTATCGCCCATTTAAGTTTCTTTGATTCTTCGAGAATTCCATACATCTGATTGCGAAGTTCAATTAAAAGTTCCACATCAAGTGCTGCGTAATTAAGCCAATCTTGGGGCAAGGGGCGCTGTGACCAATCAACCGCAGAATGTTCTTTGGCGAGCGAAACTTCCATAAGCGACTCGAGCAATGGGCCAAGACCAACACGTGGCAGGCCAGCAATACGGCCACCTAATTCGGTATCAAAGAGTCGCTTGGGGTTAATTCCGAGTTCACGTAAGCAGGGCAGATCCTGAGTACTTGCATGCAAGATAACTTCGTCGCTTTGCAAAAGAGTATTTAACTCTTGAAAGTACTTATGGTTTGGTCCGAATGGAATCGGATCTATTAAGTGAAGGCCACCACCTTCTCGTTTTATCTGAATGAGATATGCCCGAGCGCTGTATTTATATCCTGAGGCGCGTTCAGCATCTACTGCAAATGGACCGTGACCTGCCGATAATTGCGCAAGAGCGGCTTCAAATTTCTGATCAGTATCAACTATTGGCGGAACTCCATTTGCGGGAGCTAAGAGAGGTGTAGAAGTCGGCGCTACAAATTCGACTTCTTCGACAGCAGAATTATCCTGACTCATAAATATTTTTAGAGGCGACGTCTAGCAGAAGAAATTGGTGCTACGCCTTCTGCGACAGGTGGAAGTCCGGCGACTTCGCCAAGAAGATTGCACCAGGCATCGATATGTTTAATCATTTCAGAACCATCCTTAATGATTGGGCTCCATGATGCGCGAATTTCAATTTCAGATTGATCATTTCGGGGTGATAGTTTTCCAAATGAAGCGCTAGAGACTCGGGTTACCGTTCCGCTGGGTGCGCTAAATTCACAACCCGCAGCGGATAGTGAATCAAGAAGCCATGACCAACCAACTTCAGGCAGTAGGGGATCGTCCTGCATTGCTTCATCTACATCTGCGCTTAGGAAAGTAACGCAGCGAAATTCGCCTTCCCAAGTGTCTTGTCCGCCTGGCTCGTGAAGCAGTACAAAGCGGCCTGAAGCAACCTCATCTTCATCATCACCGATAAATCCGTTAGATACATCGGCGGTGAATGCAAAAGAGTAAGTTGCTAATTTTTGTGGGGCTGGGACTTCTTCCAAGATGATTTCAGAGCGCGGAGTAGCAGTGCGCAGGTGCTCGATCATTCGATTAAATTGGCTTAAATCCACTGCCTAATTCTAAAGATAGGTATCAACATTAAGTGGGAGGCAGGGCGAATAAGTCTGAGGGCATTTGCAAGATGTGTACTCTTGGCGACATGGTCACTTTCTTAGCGCTCCTTTCGAGCGCGCTGTGGGGAACAGCTGATTACCACGGTGGCAAATTAAGCAAAAGCCATCCAGCGATCGCAGTTCTTGGAGTTACCCAAGCAATTGGTTTGCTCTTTGGTATCGGACTAGTAGCCGCTAATGGAGATTATTCAGCGCCAGCATTTGGTGCAGATGGTTACTTCATACCCGGTGCATTTGCTGGAATATGCGGATATCTAGGTTTGATGTGTTTATATGCCGGACTTTCTACCGGACGCATGGGAGTAGTTGCGCCCGTAAGCAGCTTAAGCGCACTGATTCCGGTTGCTTATGCTTTCTTTGTAAAGGGAGACCGTCTCTCAATAATGTTAAGCATTGGCGCTGCACTTGCATTTTTGGGTGCATTTTTGGCGAGTGGTCCTGAAATTTCTCAGGGACTTCCGATTAAGCCACTCATTCTTGCACTTGGTGCCGCCGCTGGATTTGGAAGTGCACTAACTTTCATCGCGATTGGATCGGAAGGAAGTGCGTTGATGACAATGGTGATGATGCGTGCGACAACGCTCTGTGTTTCCATCGCTATCTTTGCGAAGTATAAAACTCTTGGAGGGCTGAACTTTAAACAAAGCCCTATATTGATATTTATCGGGGTGGCAGACTTTTTAGCAAACCTTCTCCTTGGAGTCGCAATATCTAAGGGAAATTTAACTTTGGCGATGGTTCTTGGTTCCTTGTATCCAATATTTACTGCGCTGCTTGCCTTCCGTTTTCTGCATGAGCGACTGCACAAGGTTCAGTACATCGGAATTGGGGCGGCTGTCACAGGTGTTGCAATAATCTCCGCTTTCTAAATGTTGAGATAATTATTTTATAAAATTATTTTGGGTTCTTTAAAATTTTAGCCTCGTAGAATTGCGTTCCATCTATTTCGCGGTGGGTTATCTCGGAAAAATTATCCAATAGTTCCTTAAAATCAATCTTGGCTTCGCCACCAGTTTCTGGGCAGATGCTTAAGTAGATGCCATCAAGGGCGCGCGCTTTGATCAGTTCAAAGATAAATGAAGCTCCGCCTTCAACTAGTACATGGCTGCCAAATTTTTTAATTCCCTTTTCCAATGCTTCCATTGGGGTTAGGTTCCACCAGTGCGCATTGCGATTATCGGCCAAGGCGTTGACCATGGATTTTGAGGCAACAACTACAGGTACCGGGGTCCGGTGATATGGCTCGCTACGTGCAGTCTTTCCACCAATCAAGATGAAATCAGCGCTGCGCCTGCGCGCTAAGAATTCGGTTCGGTCAGCTCCGCTGGTTAACTCCCGCGAGGTTCCATTCTTGGTTGTTGAGCCATCAAGTCCAATCACCAAAGTTGCGAAGACCGCCATAATCGCAAAGGCTATCTGTAGACCAGGATGATGTCAGTGGTGGGAAGTACCGTTTCTATCATGATAATTACCTGTGATTCTTGTGCGGTGCGCGATATCGGTTGCAACGATTGCGTACTTACCTTCTTGCTAGCGGTTCCAAAGAAAGATCCAACCGCCCAGATCTGCGAAATCCCTGATTCAACTGCGCAGGCTATAGATCTGCTCTCTTCACGTGGAATCGTGCGCCCATTGCGCTTTAACTCCGCTGGGTGAGCGTAGAAAAGAATAAATTCACAGATAGCCACGCTTATTTCGGTTTGAGTTGCTAGCAAGGCCACCGTTAGCCTTTAACCCTATGTTCAAATCAAAACGTTCTCAGGCGGCGCTATTTGGCGGGATGATCGCAATCATCTCCCCATTGTTGACCGTTCCGAGCGCTGATGCGGCCCAGACTTTGGCGCAAGTTCAGGCGCGGGTTCGCCAACTTGAAGAAGAGGCGACCACTGCGGCAGAGGGTGCACAAGAAGCGAAAGTTAAATTGGCTTCGCTAACTGGCCAGCTTCAAGGAATCCAGGCTAAGGCAGCGTTGCAAAGTCAGAGCGTTGCCGCCTTATCAAAATCGTTAAATGCAATCGCCGTTGAGCAGTTTAAAACGGGAGGACTAAGCCAGAGCCTTGAACTTCTATTTTCATCTGATCCGGCTCTTTATCTATCGGCGGCTGGATCTCTGGAGGCGATCACTCGAAAGAAATCAGTCGAACTTCGAAAGTTCCAAGCAGCCAAGCAACGTTTAGCCGCAACTTCACTTACTGTAAATGACAAACTTGCGCTCGTTAAGGCAACGCAGAAAAAACTTGCGGCACAAAGCGCTCGAGCAACTGCAAAACTTGCTGAAGCAGAATCACTTTTAGCAAAACTCAAGAAAGAAGATCGCGAACGTCTAGCCAGACTTGCCCAAGAAGAAGAAGATGCTGACCAAGCTTCTTCATTGGCGGCAGCTAAGAGCGCAAGCGCAGTTTCTGGACGCGCTGGAAAAGCTTTGCAATTTGCCTTGAAGCAAATCGGTGACAAATACGTTTTTGGCGCTGATGGCATGACTTATTGGGATTGTTCAGGGCTAACGATGCGCGCCTTCCAAACTGCCGGGGTATCGCTTCCTCACTCATCGCGCGCGCAATTTAACTATGGAAAATCTGTTAAAAGATCGAACTTAGCGCCAGGTGATCTCGTCTTTTTTGGTAGACCAATTTCTCATGTTGGAATCTACCTTGGTGGTGGAAAGATGGTTCACGCCCCTCGTTCTGGTTCGCGGGTAAAAGTTGCAAGTGCATCCAACTTGGGAAGAAAACCCTTCGTCGGTGCACGAAGACTCTAAATAAATAAATGGCGGAAACTTCTTCGGACAAGATCCTTTGCATCACCAATGATTTCGGCCCTCGTGCGGGCGGAATCGAAACCTTTGTTATGGGACTGATTCAGCGCGCACCTAAAGGTTCAATTGTTGTCTATACCTCTTCACAGGGGGATACAAGTACTTACGATCAACAATGGTTGCGCGACTATGGAGTTTTGGTAATTCGCGATCGTTCTAAAATATTACTGCCTACTCCACGAGTCTCTCGAAGCGTAAAGAGGATCGTAGAAAGCAGTGCAATTGGCCAAGTGTTTTTTGGAGCTGCCGCTCCGCTTGGTGTTTTAGCTAGTGGCTTACGCAAGAAAGGCGTATCAAGAATTGTTGCCCTAACCCACGGACACGAAGTCTGGTGGGCTAAGTTATGGCCGTTCTCCGCGGCGATATGGTTTATTGGAAAGCGCGTTGATCATCTAACTTATCTTGGGGAATTTACAAAAGGTGAGATCTCTAGGGCGCTTCCTGAGAAAGCGAAATCAGCGATGATCAAGATTGCACCCGGAATTGATACCGACCACTTTGCGCCTGATTCAAATGCAGCGCAATTACGTAATGATCTCGGATTATCCGATAAGAAAGTTATCGTCAGCGTTGGCCGACTTGTCCACCGTAAAGGCCAGGATATTTTAATTAAATCTCTCCCAGCGATACTACATAAACATCCAACGGCACACATCCTGATGGTTGGTGAAGGTCCGTACCGCAAAGAGCTTACAAAGATAGTTAACCATCTAAATATTTCGGATTACGTTACCTTTATTGGTCGCATTCAATATGCGGATCTCCCTAGATATATCTGCGTGGGGGATTTATTCGCGATGCCGTCTCGGTCACGCCTTGCCGGCCTAGAAGTTGAGGGCCTAGGAATCGTTTATCTTGAGGCAAGTTCGTGTGCGCTTCCTGTGGTTACCGGTCGCTCGGGGGGAGCACCTGATGCTGTAGATGAAGGTATAACTGGATTTAGCGTTGATGGAACCTCTGTTTCGGAGGTTGCAAGTGCAATTGTTAAATTGCTCGATGATCCTGAAGGTGCCAAGGCGATGGGCGAAGCAGGTCGCAGATGGGTTATTGAAAACTGGCGATGGGAAATCTGGTCAAAGCGTTTTAACTCGCTTTTCAAATAATACTTATTCAGATAATTCCTGACTCTATTCCTACTCTAATCGCGGCAAGGCGACTAGTAACATTTAATTTGCGGTATATGGAACTTGCGTGAGATTTGAATGTTGATTCTGAGATGTGTAGTTGTGCAGCAAGCTCTCGGGTTCCTCCGATATCTGACAAAGCTCGTAAGATTTCAATTTCGCGCTGAGTCAGTAAGCTCGTCGCCGATACAGATTGAATGGCGGTGACTATCTCAGATGCGGTAAATGATTTTGGCGCAAGCAAAGCGCGTTCTAAAACGGATAGTAGCTCTTGTAGTGAAGCGCTCTTCTTTACATATCCACTTGCGCCAGCGTTCATTGCAGCAATCAGATCTCTATCGTTATCACTCATAGTGAGCATGACAATTGCCATTTCGGATGAGTGTTTACGTGCCCAACGAATTAGATCCAACCCACTGCCATCGGGTAGATGTAAGTCCACCACTATTGCATCGGGATTGGTGTGCGCCAATTGCGCCATCGCTTCTGACTTACTGGCTGCCATAGCACAGCAAGACATCCCAATTTTTTCGATCGCTTGAGCAATACCATGTCGAATTGCAGCATGATCATCAATAATCAGTATACGTGGCATGGAATTTAGATTCTTCAAAGAATTACTTTTACGCAGGTCCCATCTTCTGTTGAAATGATTCCAAAGCGCCCGTTGATTAGTTCAACGCGCTCCTTTATGCCAACTAAACCAAAGCGTGAGGTATTCACCTGCGCACCTCCAACTCCGTCATCGCTTACCTCAAAGTAAGTACGATTTTCAACGGAATTTAAATGAACTTCAATATGGCTAGCCCCAGAGTGCAGCTTTACATTGCGAAGTAACTCAGATGCGATCGCCTTTAACTCTGGTTGGTGTGTGTCGGGGATAGAAAATTCGCTGATATGTAGAGTTACGTGCAAATCACCACATATTTCGTGCACAAGTTCAATTAGAACATCCTGGAAAGATTTTCTTTCTGGATCACGCAGCAAGTACATCTCACGCCTGACCTTCGTAATGAGATCGTCGATCTGAAAGCGCAGGGTGCGAATTTCACGTCTGGACTCAACGGAGGATTCAGTCTCACCCAAAAGTAGATCTAATTGGTAGCCAAGAGCAACTAGATCTTGGGCGATTCCGTCGTGAATATCACGTGCTAAAGCAACTCGCGCCGCATCACTCACTTAGCGAAGAGCTCGGAAATCTCCTTAGCAAACTCTTGCGCAATAACATGTCGCTTAATCGAAAGTTTTGCGGTTAGCTGACCGCCTGCGATTGTGAAATCAGTTGGCAAGATAGTGAATTTGCGAATTGACTCGGCCTTACTTACCGCCTTATTTGCCTCGTCTACCGCTGTTTGAACCACCGCTATGAGATCTGGGTCCTGTGTAAGAGTTGCGATCGTTGCGCCATCCTTCTTATTTGCAGATATCCAACCCTTGAGAGCATCTTGATCGATCGTAACTAGGGCGGCAATAAATGGTTGGTTATCTCCTACAACTACACATTGGCTAACGAGCGGATGGGCACGTAAGCGATCTTCAAGCACTGCCGGCGCAACGTTCTTACCGCCGGCGGTAACGATGAGTTCTTTCTTGCGCCCAACGATAGAGAGGAAGCCATCTTCATCAATCTTTCCTAAGTCACCAGATCTAAACCAACGATCTTCAGTGAAGACTTCAGCGTTAGCCTCATCATTCTGCCAATATCCACGCATAACGATTGGGCCTTTAATCAATACTTCACCGTCATCGGCAATTTTTATTGAAGTTCCTGGAATTGGTCTTCCAACTGTTCCCACTTTAATCGCACCAGTCATATTTAAAGTTGCTCCAGCTGTGGTTTCAGTTAGCCCGTAACCCTCATAAATTGTTACTCCTGCACCGCGATAAAAATGTCCAAGTCGACTTCCAAGTGGAGCCCCACCTGAAATAGCAGCCTCCACATTTCCGCCAAGTGCGGCGCGAATTTTAGAGAAGACTAACTTATCGAAGAGCGCGTGCTTAAGAGTTAGGAGCGGATTAAATCCACCCTTATCCATTGACTCGCTATAAGCAACCGCTACTGCGGCAGCCTTGCGGAAAATCTTTCCTTTACCCGCTGCATCTGCTTTGGCTTCAGCACCGTTGTAAACCTTTTCAAATATACGTGGAACGGCGAGAACGAAGGTTGGTTTAAATGATGCTAGATCAGGTTGAAGTCGTCCAACTGGGTCGCTGCAGTGCGCAAGGTGAAGTCCGGCGCGAATAGCTCCGATCTGAACCATGCGACCGAAAACGTGAGCTACAGGCAAGAAGAGAAGAGTTGATCCATTTGGTTTTAAGAAGAGATTGCTAGCGCCTTCGACGACGTTGCCACACTCTGATAGGAAGTTTCCGTGAGTAAGTTGAACACCCTTTGGCTTTCCTGTAGTTCCAGAAGTGTAGATAAGAGTTGCGAGGGTGTCTGGTAGAAGTGCGTTGCGGCGGCGATCGATCTCATCGTCACTTATATGCGCACCAGCATTTGCAAGAACAGAGAGAACATCCTCAGTCATAGTCCAAATGTGTTTGGTATGTGAAGGCAGAACCGTATTGACGAGTTCGCGATGGGTGGGTGTTTCAACAATCAATCCAACCGCTCCAGAATCGCTAAGAATCCAGTCGACTTGCTCTGCTGAAGAAGTTTCGTAAATTGGAACAACGCATCCGCCAGCAAACCAAATTGCAAAATCAAGAATTGTCCATTCATATCGAGTGCGGGCCATAATTGCCACGCGATCACCGATTTGAATTCCGGCTGCAACCAAACCTTTAGCGGTTGCGCGTACTTCAGCTTCTAACTCTTTTGCAGAGACCTTCTGCCATCCATCACCTAATGGACGTGAGAGCATCGTGCGATTTGGTTCAAACCAAGCACGTTCTGCAATTAAATTAGTGAGGTTTCCGGTGGATGCCGCAGGGACAAGTGCTGGGATTGTGATCTCATTCATGGCGCTAACGCTAGCGCCCACTTTGAAAAATGTGGAGAGGCCACGGAGTAGTTTTTTTCTCAGACTTCTCAGGTAATCTACAGGCATGAGCGAAATGAGCAGTTCGACGATATCCATTGAAGCCCCACTAGATCAGGTTGCGGCCACCCTCTTTGCAATCGCCGATTATCCGCAATGGTCGGGCGCATTTAAAAAGGTAGAAGTCCTAGAAAGTGATAGCCAGGGGCGAACCACTAAGGCAACACTTTCCGTGGATGCGGGTGCGGTTAAGGATGTAGTAACTCTTAACTTCGAATGGTCAGAAGCTCCTGGAAAGGTCACCTTCTCTCTAGAAGATGCCAATGTTTTGACCAAGATGGATGGTGCTTATCTGCTCAAGAGCCTCGATGCTGATTCAACCTCAGTAACTTATGAACTTTCGGTTGGCCTATCGATGCCGATTCCAGCAATGATGATTGCAAAACAAGAGAAATCGACAATCGACTCTGCCCTCAAACAACTAAAAGAACATATAGAAAGTTAAGCTCCGAAAGCGCCGAACGCTTTTTCGAGTTCTTATTACAGAATGACTCTTTCAAACACGATCGGTATCGATGTTGGTGGAACCAAAGTTCTCGGTGGCGTTGTAACAGAAAATGGAGAAATCCTAGCCACGGCTCGTCGCGATACACCGCGCGAAGGTGGAAAAGCGCTCACCCAGACAATTGCCGACGTTGCGATTGAGTTATCTAAGGAATACCCCGTCGATTCAATCGGAGTTTCGGCGGCTGGATTTATTTCATCAGATCGCCAAACAATCTTAGCCACACCAAATATTGCTGGCTGGAATGGCGTTAATTTAGATCAAGAGTTAACTGCGATTATTGGAAAAAGAATTGTTCTGGAAAATGATGCCAACTCCGCTGCCTGGGGAGAGTTTAAATTCGGCGCAGGACGAGGTCGTAAAGATTTAATGATGCTCACCTTAGGAACAGGTGTGGGCGGAGGTTTAATTTTAAATGGATCACTCTTTAGAGGAGCTTTCGGTATAGGTGCAGAGTTGGGCCACATAAGACTGATTCCTGACGGTCATCTATGCGGATGTGGCTCTCGCGGTTGTCTAGAGCAGTATGCATCAGGTTCTGCATTGATGCGACATGCGCGCGAAGCAGTTAACGCAAGCCCAGATCTTGCGCGCAACTTATTGGCGCGCGGAGATGGAACCTTGGAAGGTTTAAAAGGCCAACATATAACTGAGGCTGCGCGCGATGAGGATCCGGTCGCCCTTGCGGCATTCAATACGATGGCCAATTATTTAGGTGCGGGGATTGCATCTCTGTGCGCAGTGGTTGATCCATCGTGCATCGTTTTGGGTGGCGGAGTAATCGATGCGGGGGAGATATTCCTTACGCCAACACGCGAAGCAGCAATAAGGTTAATTCCATTTACTGGTAAGCATCCATATCCCGATATTGTTCCTGCAGAACTTGGAAACAACGCTGGACTTGTTGGAGTTGCAGATCTATCTAGAATTTAGAGCGCTACACCGTCATCGTCACGATACGTTGGGCCGTTCTTCCATCTTTTAAATGTATTAGAGATGCGCTTAATAGTTTCACTAAGTCCAACTTTTGGTGGAGATGGCGGTTGGAAACGATTTTGATCTTCGAATTTATCTAAATCATCTAGGTATGTCGTCGGCGAAGATTGATCAAGTGATAGGCCTTCGACCATCGATTGAAATTCGAGATCAATCAACTCGCGTTCGTGCGCGCGCTCTGGATCCTCATCTGGGGGTTTGCGGCTCAAGTTTCTTGCTCCATGGTTCATATTTGCACATTGAATTGGTTATGGGTTAGTTAGGCGCTAAATTAAAGCCATGAACAACCTGCCGTATGGCGTGCTGCGGGCTTTTTTAACGCCCTTTCTAATGGTGCTCTTTCGCCCCAAGGTAAAAGGACTGCGCCACGTACCAGGTTCTGGCCCAGTCATCATCGCATCAAATCATTTATCTTTTAGCGATTCGATATTCATGCCTTTGGTTGTCCCGCGAAAAGTAACCTTCCTGGCAAAGAGCGAGTACTTCACCTCGCCAGGGCCAAAAGGTCTGCTCAAGAAATTAACTTTCATAGCCTTAGGTCAGGTTCCTGTCGATCGTTCAGGGGGACGTCGTAGCGAAGCAGCTTTGATCACAGGTCTCAAGGTTTTGGCCGAGGGAAAATGTTTGGGAATCTATCCTGAAGGAACACGTTCTCCCGATGGTCGTCTTTACAAAGGCCGCACCGGAATCGCTAGATTGGCAATCGAATCAGGAGCGCCAATTATTCCGGTTGCGATGTTTAACACCGAAAAGATCCAACCAACAGGAACCGTCGTTCCAAAGGTCATGCGCGTTGAAATGATCTTCGGTGAACCTATGTACTTTGATGGAGATTCCACCGATCTACTGCATCTACGTGATGTGACTGACAAGATCATGCAAACCATTCAAGCGCTATCTGGCCAAGAGTACGTTGACACTTATGCCACGAAGGCTAAGAAAACTATTGAGGAGGAAGAGGGTTAATTAACTCTCTAGCGACAATCTCTTAGATAGATAGTTGCAGGTATCGCAATCGGCCCCTGCATCAGGTAGTTCACCCTCAATTACGTTAATTAAATCTGCTATTAAAGATTTAAATTGCGCTTGATCTCGCGTGACATGGAGATAGTGCTGAGTTACGCCAAATCCGTGTGCACCATCAGCGGTCGGCGTTACCCCGGCCAACTTCCAGACAAGTAAACCCATAGATGAGACTGGGAATGGCTTACCTTTCTCGGGATTTTCCAGCGCATAGGCATAGGCCTCAAGCTGCGGCGCATAGAACTGCGCATTATCGCGATCTGAGTCAGAGACTTTGCAATCGATGATGCCAACGCTGCCATCGTCATAGTGGGCGAGGAGATCGTAGATACCGAGAATTCGCCAACGAGTTGGTTCGCCATTTATCTCTATTGGTGCGCTCTTAACCCATTGCCCCCATTGCTTTACAACACCTGGCGCTAACGATGGATCAAGGTCAGGCATAGCTGCGCGGCGGAAATGTTCTTCTTGCGCAGATGACAACGGTTTAACAAGCGGGAATTGTCCTGGCATCGTTACTTTAAACCAATACTTTATCCAGAGACAGCGCTTACAAGTGGAGAGCCCAAAAGTTAAATCTGATGGCGCAATAGTGTCGCGCGCTGGCTTATCTGGTTTAACAATCTTGGATGCAATAGAAGAACTCATGTATTGATTAAATCACGAAGGGCTGACGCGATGACCAATAGACCCAAGATAATCATCACACAGCCACCAATAACTCTTAAAAGTTCTAACCGTTTCTCATCACTAGCTAACCAGGCGCGCGCAGTTCCGGCTAAGAGACCCCAACTTCCGTCTGATACAAATGCCAAGAAAGAAAAAAGTGCTCCAAGTAAAAGCAACTGTCCCGTTACATTCCCTCGCTCGATATCAACAAACTGCGGCAGAACTGCGGCATAGAAGACCAGACCTTTTGGATTTAGCGCCCCAACCCAGAATCCATCTCGAGCAGAACGCCAAAAAGTTGGAATCACGGTTCCTTGGCTCTTCATATCTGCTGCTGCGATTTTTCGTGCTTTTATTGCGATGATTCCTAAATAAACTAAGTATCCACCACCGCCCCATTGAACGGCTGAGTAGGCCAGATCAGATCTGGAGAGAATTGGCCCTAAACCAAATGCCACAAGAGATGATAGAAAGAACGCGCCGGTCACGTTGCCGGCAACTGTAAAAACGGCAACTTTTCTTCCCCAGGCGATTGCGCGAGCGATAACAAATAAAACACTTGGTCCTGGCGCCAAGATAATGATCATCGCGGCAATTATGTATTCGACTAAGCGCGATGGGATAACCATTATTAAATCTTAACTTATTTATTCTGACGTAAGATAGAAAAAGAGGGGGAACTGCCGAAACAGTTCCCCCTCTTTACTTTCTACTTGTAGTTACTTACCGCGCGCCTTTGATATCGCGTGAAGAACGCGATAACCGACGACAGCAACCACGGTTCCGTTGACGATGCCTGTGAAGGTGTAATCGCCACGAGTCCATGTGTAATCAGCAATACCCATGATTAGCGCAGATGCTGCAATCAGAAGATTGGTTGAATCAGCAAAATCAACTTTGCTTTCAATCCAAATTCTTGCGCCCAAGATACCGATCATCCCAAATAGCGCAGTGGCCACTCCGCCAAGTGCGCCAGCTGGAGTTGCACTAAGGACTGCGCCAAATTTAGGTGAGAGCGAGAGCAAGATTGCACCGGCGCCCGCTATCCAATAAGCGGCAGTCGAGTAAACGCGAGTTGCGGCCATTACACCGATGTTTTCGGCATAGGTAGTTGTTCCAGATCCTCCACCGAGACCCGCAACAGTTGTGGCAAGACCATCAGCCATGAGTGCATTACCCATTTGATCATCGAGGTCTTTACCAGTCATGGCAGCGACAGCCTTAACGTGGCCAACGTTTTCAGCGATCAACACCAGTACTACAGGTAAGAACAAGATCATGATATTGGTGCTAAATGTTGGCGTTGTAAATGTTGGCGTATCAAACCAAGCAGCCGCTGAGATTCCCTTTGTATCAACATCACCCATCGCTAGTGCTACTACGTAGCCAACAACAAGTCCTAGGAAGATACTGATTCGGCTCATGAAGCCTTTAGAGAGGGCACCGATTACACCGATGCTAGCCAAGGTAATTATCGCAATTAGCGGTTCTTTGGTGAAGTTACCTTTTGCGGCGCCTGCCAAGTTGAAACCGATCAACATAACAATTGTTCCGGTTACCACGGGAGGTAGAAGCCAATTGATCCAACCGATTCCCGCCGCGCGGACTGCGAGTCCCACGATCGCTAGAACTACGCCGGTGAAGACGATTCCGCCGAGCGCTGCCGCCATGCCACCACCAGTTCCAGCCGCAGTCATTGCCGCAGCGATTGGACCTAAGAAAGCGAATGATGAACCGAGATAACTAGGAACGCGATTCTTTGTAATGATTAGGAAGAGGATGGTTCCAATTCCTGAGAAGAAGAGAGTTGTTGTAGGAGAGAAACCAGTAATGATTGGTACGAGGAAGGTTGCTCCAAACATTGCTGCTATGTGTTGAAGACCGACTCCGATTGTGCGTGGCCAGGTGAGTCTTTCATCAGTTGAAACGACCGCTCCGGCAGAGATGCTCTTTCCATTTCCATGAAGTTTCCATGAGAGTAA
>JBEAMT010000104.1:0-2784 GCA_041165825.1 Actinomycetota bacterium
AAACCGTTTAGTTTGTAGTGACCCCACCGCCCCAATAACCAATCTCGCGCGCTATAGGTGGGCTCCATCGAATCGCCTTCTACGAGCATCGATTGGTACTTTGGCATAGCGCGATTTTAGGGGTTCGAGTACGCTCGCGCTTATGAGAAATATTTTTACACCAAAAATCACTGTCCACGCACATTGCGATCTTCCTTGTGGAGTCTACGACCCAGCTCAGGCGAGAATCGAAGCGCTCTCTGTGAAAGCTTGCATGGAAAAATATGCAGCCAATCCAGATGCAGATTTCCGTGCTCGCTCAGTCGCTATTAAAGAAGAGCGTTCACATCAGGTTAAAGAACACCTCTGGGTTCTTTGGACTGACTACTTCAAGGCTCCTCACTTTGAGAAGTACCCTCAACTGCACTCACTCTTCAATGATGCAACAAAGCTTGCAGGAGCTGCAGGCACAAAAGGAACTCAGGATGTAAAAGTTGCAGATCAACTTATTGCAAAGATTGATGAAATCGCAGAAATCTTCTGGGAGACCAAGAAGGCTTAGTTCTTCACCTTTTAACCAAGTTAGTTATTCGTTAATTAACGATTGAGCGGCAGTTCGAGCGAGGAAAGATAATCGCTCGACTGTCGCTCTTCTTATTTCTGCTTGAGCAAGGTGGCGCTCACCTTCATAGACATCGCATTCGAAGGTGAGTTCACGTCCTTCAATATTTATCACTCGCGCATTTCCACGTATTTCTGCTCCGGCAGTCGCTGAACCAACAATTTCTAAAGCAGAATGGGTAAGAAATGTAGTTTCTCCGGCTTCCAAATACTCTGACAGCGCTGCAACGCAAGCGCTCTCCATCAGTGAGAGGTAGATGGATGGTGCAACGACGGGCAAATCTGAAACACCCATTGTTACGCATGTATCGCCCGGTCGGACAGAGAGCACTGAAAAACCAACGGCGCCGAGGACTTCCTCTGCAGGTCTCATGTTCTACAGGCTAGTCCTCGTCGTCAATAAAGTGCTGGATATGTGTCTGTTCTATCTGAATTTCACGATGTTCGACATTTCCAAATTCATCAATTTCAATTGAAATTTCAGTCATGCTGAACTGAGTAACAACTTCTGTGGTCGCTGCCCCAGCCATCTGAGCACGAAGCTGGCGATGAATACTCTGATGTAAATCTTCAGGAGCTTTTTCGTCGCAAGTGCGCTTTAGGACATCTTGCAGCATCTGCTGCATTGCTCGCTCATGCTCGATTTCAGCAGCACATGCGCCACACGTTGTGATGTGGCTGGTAATTGCATCCGCTTGTGGAATTTCTTGAAGTTCGCCTTCAATAATAAAGATTACTGAAGCCAGAACATCTCCACACTGAATTTCAATGTAGCTCATTTGCTGCCCCCTTCCTTTTTATCAGAAGTGTCACCCTCAACTGAGTAGCCAAGTTCTTTGGCGTAATCAGCAAGCTTTTCGCGCAATTGCTTACGACCACGATGAAGGCGAGACATAACAGTTCCGGCAGGTGAACCTACAATCTCAGCGATCTCTTTATAGGAGAATCCCTCAACATCCGCGAGATAGACAACGATGCGAAATTCTTCCGGAATTTCTTGAAGCGCACGTTTGATATCGCTATCAGGAAGATTTTCCAGCGCCTGCATCTCTGCTGACTTGCCTTGATCACTTGTATGAGATTGAGCTTCCGCCAGTTGCCAATCTTCTAATTCATTATTGGAAATTTGTGGCTGTCGTTGCCCTTTGCGATATGAATTAATAAATGTTGTCGTGAGCACCCTATACAGCCAAGCGCGCAAGTTAGTGCCTTCCTCAAATTGATGAAAAGAGGCAAAGGCTTTGAGGTAAGTATCTTGCACGAGGTCGCGCGCATCATCGGGATTCCTTGTATAACGCAGAGCAGCTGCGTATAACTGATTTGTAAACACCAAAGCATCGCGCTCGAACCGGATCGTGCGATCGGCAGCGCTTTCAAGTACAAGATCCTTCGATGTCATTATGGATAGCGTATATCTAAAAGAGCGTCTCTGGCGCGCCGAGTTCTATAGGCTCGATGAGGCTGGAGCCATTATTGGCAACCAGATTTACTCGAGATGAAACTGGTATCGGGATTACTCCTGCCGCTGGTTCTGCGTTCACCATTAAGGCAAGAATTTTATTGATGTCGCGATTTTCAACATCGAGCCATTCGCTCCACTTTGCTTCCGGCATAAAAACCGGCATACGGCTATGAATGGTGGCCAACTCACCTACTGCTTCTCTTGTGATGATTGCAGCGCTCTGAATCACCTGACCTTTTTCGCTCTGCCAACTGCTCCAAATTCCTGCAATGGAAAGTTGGCGTTGATCACTACGGCTGATATAGAAAGGTTGCTTCGGTGGAAATTTTCCTAGCGATGTCGCCCACTCGTAATAGCCGGTTGCTGGAATTAAGCAACGAGAGGTTCTAAAGGCATGACGAAAAGTTGGCTTCTCATGAATTGATTCACTTCGGGCATTAATTGCATGTGATTGGGATGCTCGTGCATCTGTCACAGATTTCTGCCAAGGAGCGATCATTCCCCATGATGCGCTATCGAGAATTCGTGAATAGGACTCTTCTCGAATTATGTAAATCTCATTAGTGGGAGCGATATTCCAATTCAGAGGCAGAGATTGATCAAGCGTTGAACCATCTAATTTAAATGATTCAACAATCTCTTCCGCGCCCAAGGTCTGCGCATATCTACCGCACATACTCGAATCCTAACTAGATGCGAAGCAAGATAGACTTCGTTCATGA
>JBEAMT010000105.1:0-5246 GCA_041165825.1 Actinomycetota bacterium
TGCCATCGGCGCTAAAGATATTAAGCGTTTGATCGCGTATACCTCGATTTCTCACTTCGGATTTATCACTATGGGAATCTTCGCGATGACTTCGCAGGGTATGTCTGGTTCAACTTTGTATATGTTTAACCATGGATTCTCAACAGCCGCACTCTTCTTAGTCGCTGGATTTATGATTTCTCGTCGCAATTCATCAACGATTTCAGACTTCGGCGGACTGCAACGAGTCACTCCGATAATGGCTTGGTCCTTCTTTATCGCAGGTTTATCTAGTTTGGCGCTTCCAGGCCTTTCTAGCTTCGTTAGCGAATTCCTAGTTTTGGTTGGAACATTTACGCGCTACCCAGTTGCTGCAGTAATTGCCACCTTCGGAATTGTTTTGGCTGCGCTTTACATTTTGATCCCTGTGCAACGCGCACTTCATGGACCAACGACGCCAGGAAATGAAGATCTGAAAGATCTAAACCTGCGCGAGAAAATTGCGATTGCACCTGTTATAGCAACGATCGTTGCTCTTGGTTTCTATCCATCCCCGCTGCTAAATATCATTAATCCTGCATCTCAAACGATTATCACCCAGCAAGGATTTAGCGATCCAGAGCCAACCATGAGTGAGGTTAAGAAATGATCGAATTCGTATCGCCAACTCTTGATTATGCGCTCCTTGCACCGATTCTGATTGTTCTTGGCGGAGCAGTTCTTGGCGTCTTGATCGAAGCTTTTGCTCCAGCCAAATCTCGTTCATCATCACAACTCTTCATTACTCTTGCTGCTCTCGTTCTATCGTTGGTCTCAGTAATTCGGATTCGTGATCGCTCATCTTCTGCGGCGGCGATGGAGTCAGTTACCTTTGATGGCGCCGGTGCGTTAATTCAGGCCTCGATCTTAATTATTTCTATCATCGCTGTATTTTTACTAGCAGATCAAGAGAACTTCACCGCCTCACCTGCAGCGCTTCCCGGTTCTGATGAAGAACGAGTTTCGCTACAACAAGATCAAAGAGTCACAGAGATTTACCCACTGACCCTCTTTGCTATCGCCGGAATGATGCTCTTTCCCGTTGCAACGGATCTAATTACTCTCTTTGTTGCACTAGAAGTTCTATCGCTTCCACTTTATCTATTGGCTGGTCTATCTCGTCGTCGTCGCTTGATGTCACAAGAAGCAGCTCTGAAGTATTTCTTACTTGGCGCATTCGCCTCAGCATTCTTCCTAATGGGTATCGCATACCTTTATGGATACTCCTCATCGGTTACCTTCGCTGGCATTCACTCTGCGGTAATCGGTGGAACTGGAAACGATATTTATCTACTTCTCGGAATTGCCTTTATCTCAATCGGACTTCTCTTTAAAGTCGGCGCAGTACCTTTCCATGCCTGGTCACCAGATGTGTATCAAGGCGCACCTACCGCGGTAACCGCTCTTATGGCAGCTGCTACCAAGGTCGCAGCTTTTGGTGCGATGTTACGTATCTTCTACGTCTCATTTGCAGAGGCTTATTGGCAATGGCGTCCTGCGATCATTGCAATCGCATTGATTTCTATGGTCTTCGGTTCACTTGTTGCTATCGCACAACGTGATGTAAAGCGGATGCTCGCTTACTCCTCAATCGCTCATGCCGGTTTCTTACTTTCCGGTGTTATTGCGTTGAGCAAATCTGGCCTTGAATCTTCTATCTTTTATCTCTTTGCATACGGCGTTGCTACTGTTGGAGCATTTGCAATCGTGACTTTGGTACGCGATTCAGCAGGAGAAGTAACTGACCTCAACCGGTGGAGTGGGCTAGGAAAGCGTTCGCCATGGGTGGCGACGGCTTTTGCTGGCTTCTTACTTGCCTTCGCCGGAATTCCACTAACCAGTGGATTTATCGGAAAGTTCTCGATTTTCTCTGCAGCGTACGAGAGCGGCTCAACAGTTATTTTGATTACGGGCGTACTTTCATCTGCGATTGCAGCATTCTTCTACATTCGTGTAATTGTGTTGATGTTCTTTAAAGATCCAGTAGAAGATGGCACAAGCGTTGTTATTCCATCTTTATATACACAATCATCGATTGTCCTAGCTACAGTTACAACTTTCGCGCTAGGAATTTTCCCAACTCCTTTGATTAACTTTATTCAAAGCACAGCTCAGTTCCTTCGCTAATGTCAACCTTCGGCATTCCTGACCTGGACCCCGCACTTGAGGCTGATCTTGCTGCAGGCATGCAAGGAGTGGAAGATTTACTGCGTGAGCACATCAAAGGTGATTATCCGCTAGTCGAAGAGACCTCTCGCCATTTAGTTGCAGCAGGCGGCAAGCGTTTGCGCCCACTATTAACACTGATCTCTTCTCACTTTGGTGATCCAACGCGCAAGGAAGTAATTCCCGCTGCAGTTGTTTGCGAGTTAACTCATTTAGCAACGCTTTATCACGATGATGTAATGGATGAAGCGCCACTTCGTCGCGGGGTAGAAAGCGCCAACAATCGTTGGGGAAATACCATCGCAATCTTGACCGGTGATTATCTTTTCTCTAAGGCATCAGACTTACTTGCCGACCTTGGCCCTGAAGCAGTCCGCCTGCAAGCGCGAACATTTGAACGTTTAGTCATCGGTCAGATTATGGAAACTCAAGGGCCACAAAATGGTGAAGATCCACTCGCACATTATCTGCGTGTAGTGGGGGATAAGACCGGTTCGCTCATAGCAACTAGTGCGCGCTTCGGTGCGCTGCTATCAGGAGCATCTCGTGAAACCGTTGAGACGCTAACTAAATTTGGCGAACAGATCGGTATCGCATTCCAATTAGCCGACGATGTTATCGATATCGCTAGCGAATCTAGCCAATCAGGAAAAACTCCTGGAACGGATCTGCGTGAAGGAGTTCCTACCCTTGTAACTTTAAACGTTATGGCTTCTACCAAACCAGAAGACGCCGAATTAAAGCGTTTACTCAGTGCGCCAATTCATGATGATGTCGAAGTTCAGCAGGTCTTACGAACGCTGCGAAACCATAACGGTTTGCATCAGGCGCGCGAGCAGTTGGGTCAGATTGCTAAAGATGCTCGCATCGCACTTGGTCCTCTGCCTCTTAGTTCAGCTACAGCGGCCTTATTCTCGCTATGCGATGCGGTTGTCGACCGATCTGCCTGATTTCAAAAGATCCGTTGCCAACGTAATAAGCGCTAACCAGATAAAGATAAATCCCACCCAGCGAGCAGTAGGCATCGCTTCATTGTTAACCCAGACACCGATCGAAAACTGAATCGTCGGAGTTATATATTGCATGAGTCCAATAGTTGAATATGGAAGACGTGTAGTAGATCCGTTAAACAAGAGCAAAGGAATAGCGGTAACTGCTCCTGCGCTAATCAAGAGAATGGTGAGACCTGCACCATTGCCAAACTGTCCTTCACCCTTTGTTCCAATAAAAATGAGATAGAGGCAGTAAGGAATAAAGGCAATCATCGTTTCGATCGCAAGACCTTCTAGAGCACCAAGGCCAAGTTGCTTCTTGACCAGTCCATAAGTTCCCCAAGATAGAGCTAGTCCGAGTGCTACCCAAGGCAGGCGACCATAATCCACGGTAAGAATAATTACGCCAACGGATGCAATTGAAACCGCTACCCATTGAAGCCTGCGCATCTTCTCTTTCAATAGAACTACGCCAAATGCGATGATGATTAAGGGGTTGATGTAATAGCCAAGCGATGCTTCAACGACGTGATCATTATTGGTTGCCCATATATAAATTAGCCAGTTAATTGAGATCAGAACAGATGCAAGAAATAACTTGGCGGCAACTTTAGGTCTACGAAAAGTAGCCAGGGTCGACTTAAGCGCATGTGTAATCGCTAGAACAATTAGGCAGAAAACCAATGTCCACACTGCACGGTGAGAGACTATTTCAAGAGGGTTTGCTGGTTCGAGCAGCGGCCAATAGAGAGGAAACAATCCCCACAATACATATGCGCTAACGCCGTAGATAAGGCCGAGCTGCTGTTTTTTCAATTAACGAAAGTTCACAAATTGAACGGCAAAGTCCCATTTGCCTTCTTTAATCATGGCCATGGTTGTCTGCAAATCATCTCTGCTCTTGCTAGAAACGCGAAGTTCATCGCCTTGGATCTGCGATTTAACTGACTTGGGACCCTCTTCACGCAAAAACTTAGCAATCTTTTTAGCGTTCTCAGTTGAAATTCCTTCTTTAAGCGGGCAAGAGATCTTGTAGATCTTTCCAGAAAGTTGTGGTTCACCTGGATCAATATGCTTTAGCGAAACTCCACGTTTAATCATCTTATCTTTGATAACGTCAAGAGTCGCCTTAGCGCGCTCTTCGGTATCAGCCTCAATATTTATTTTCTCGCCGGCCATTTCAATTTTGGCGCCAGTATTCTTAAAGTCAAAGCGAGTATCAATCTCACGAATCGCTTGGTTGATCGCATTGTCAAGCTCCATACGATCAATCTTTGAAACTACATCGAAACTGCTATCAGCCATGGTCGGCCCTCCTAAAAGCGGTAAAGATCACTTTGAATAGCGCAAGGTTATCGCGCTTGAGAGGATTTATAAAGTTGCTAAGAAGTAGAATCAAACTATGCGCTTTCGCCATAATATCGCTTTAGTAGGCGCGATTTTCCTTGCACTATCCGGATCGGCTGCATCTGCACATACGGAATTAGTTAACTCAATCCCTCAAAGTGAATCTGTGATTAATTCACTTCCCTCAGAAATTACGATTACCTTTGCAGAAGATTTGATAGATATCAGAAATTCAAACTCGATCAAGGTTTTCGATCAAATGGGTTCAGATGTAAGCCAAGGAGAAGTTTTTGTATCGGGTCCAACTCTCACTAAACCCTTAATGTCAAGCGATAAAAACGGAATCTATAACGTTGAATACCGTGCTGTTGCATCAGATGGCCATGTGATTAAAGGCGAATTTAGTTTTACAGTTGAACCTACAGCAGTAACAACTGCGGAGATACAAGTTGATCCCATTACATCTCTAACGTCAGAAACCGGGAATAAACTTTCTATATATTTGATTCTTAGCGTTACCGCGATTGTAGGTGGCTTACTTATCCTCATTTTTATCTGGAAAAGACAGGTTAATTAGCCGATTACCCCTCGCTAAAAAATTGAGGTAATCTTGCGCCCGCCGTAAAAGAATGACCCTGGCGGGTTGCCCGAGCGGCCAATGGGAGGGGACTGTAAATCCCCCGGCTCTGCCTTCGAAGGTTCAAATCCTTCACCCGCCACCAG
>JBEAMT010000106.1:0-5370 GCA_041165825.1 Actinomycetota bacterium
GGGAATGGCGATTTTTCATCCGCCGTAAGAGGTGGTTGGATTAGGCGTAAGCCTGAATTCGGCCCAATGACGCGCTCGGTCAGGGATTACACCCCGAGATAATTTGGAGTCATCATGGCCATTGCAACCCCTGAAATTTATGCCGAGATGTTGGATCGCGCTAAGGCTGGCGCATTCGCATATCCCGCAATTAACGTCTCATCATCACAAACAATCATTGCTGCAATTCGTGGTTTCGCCGAAGCAGAGTCAGATGGAATTATTCAATTCTCTTGGGGCGGCGCAGAATACGCATCCGGTTCAACAGTTAAGAACATGGTCGATGGCGCTGTTGCGCTCGCTGAGTTCGCACACGTTGTTGCAAAGAACTACAACGTAAATATTGCAATCCATACAGATCACTGCCCAGCTGAAAAGCTCGATGGATATATGCGTCCACTTCTTGAAATCGGTGCACAGCGCATCAAGAACGGGCAAGCACCACTCTTTAACTCACATATGTGGGATGGATCTGCAGTCGATATGAATGAAAATATGAAGATCGCTGATGAACTTTTAACTAAGTCAGTTGCCGCTCGCACAATTCTAGAAATCGAAATCGGCGTTGTCGGTGGCGAAGAAGATGGCGTTGAAGCAAAGCACGATGCCAAGTTGTACTCAACTCCTGAAGATGCCTTGATGACAATCGAAACTCTTGGTCTCGGAGAACGTGGCCGTTACATGGTTGCCGCAACATTCGGAAACGTCCACGGCGTTTACAAGCCAGGCAACGTTGTCTTGCAGCCAAAGATTTTGCAGACTCTGCAAGATGCTGTCGTCGCCAAGAAGGGCCTTGCTGCAGGAAGTAAACCAATGGACTTGGTGTTCCACGGTGGTTCAGGCTCACTTCTCTCAGAAATCCGCGACTCACTTGATTACGGTGTAATCAAGATGAATATCGATACCGATACTCAGTACGCATTTACACGTCCAGTTGTTGATCACATGCTCAAGAACTACGACGGCGTTCTAAAGATCGATGGCGAAGTTGGAAATAAGAAGGCTTACGATCCACGTGCGTGGGGTAAGGCTGCAGAAGCAGGAATGGCAGCGCGCGTTGTTCATGCTTGCGCAGATCTTCGTTCAACCGGCACATCGCTAAAAAAGTAATTTAAAACCTAAAATCTGCGGAGAGGCTTTGCCATGCCAGCGTTAGTTTTGCTCGGAGCTCAATGGGGCGATGAAGGCAAGGGTAAAGCCACAGATATTCTCGGTGACCGCGTTGATTATGTCGTTCGCTATCAGGGCGGCAACAACGCGGGCCACACCGTAGTTATTGGTGATCAAAAGTACGCACTTCACTTACTTCCATCCGGAATCTTAAGTCCCAACGTTGTTCCAGTAATTGGTAACGGTGTTGTAATAGATCCAGGTGTATTGCTTGAAGAAATTCGCGGCTTAACTGAACGCGGTATTGATTGCTCAAAGTTGGTTATCTCAACTAACGCGCATCTGATTACGCCGTATCACCGCACGATCGATAAAGTTTCAGAGCGCTTCTTAGGTAAATCAAAAATTGGTACAACCGGTCGCGGTATAGGACCTGCTTACGCAGACAAGATCAACCGCATCGGTATCCGCGTGCAAGATCTCTTTGATCCATCTATCTTGCGTCAGAAGATCGAAGGCGCGCTTCGCGATAAGAACCAAGTTTTGATCAAGGTCTTTAACCGTAAGAACATTGAAGTTGACGAAGTTCTTAATGAATATCTCGGCTATGCTGAAATCTTGCGCCCATACGTTGCAGATACGGTGCTTTTGCTAGACCAAGCGTTAAAGGCTGGAAAACGAGTTCTTCTCGAAGGTTCACAGGGCACTCTGCTTGATGTTGATCACGGTACTTATCCATTCGTGACTTCTTCAAACCCAACCGCTGGTGGAGCTTGCACCGGTTCTGGAATCGGTCCAACCAAAATTGATCGTGTCATCGGAATTGTTAAGGCTTACACAACTCGAGTTGGTTCAGGTCCATTCCCAACTGAACTCTTTGATGAAGATGGCGAGAAGCTACGCACAATTGGCGGAGAAATTGGTGTAACCACCGGTCGTGCTCGTCGTTGCGGTTGGTATGACGCACCAATTGCGCGATATGCAGTTCGCGTAAACGGACTTACCGATTTCTTCTTAACAAAGCTCGATGTATTAACTGGTTGGAAGGAAATTCCCGTATGTGTTGCCTACGAAATCGATGGAAAGCGTGTAGAAGAACTTCCCGCATCGCAATCTGATTTCCACCATGCAAAACCTATTTATGAAAACTTGCCAGGTTGGACCGAAGATATTTCTGGAGCGCGCAAGATTAGTGATCTGCCGAAGAATGCACAGGATTACATCGCCTTCCTGGAAAAGATTTCCGGTGCGCCGATGAGTGCAATTGGTGTCGGGCCGGGTCGCGACCAAACAATTGTCGTGAAGGATTTCATCTAAACCATGAAAATCCTCCTAGTCGGAAGCGGCGGTCGTGAACACGCACTCGCACTAGGGTTACAAGCAGATCCAAGTTGTACCGAACTTCATTGCGCGCCAGGAAATCCAGGTATCGCAGAAATTGCAACTCTCCATCCAATTGCAATCACCGACAACAAAGCAATTGTTAACCTTGCCAAGAAGTTATCCGTTGATCTGGTGGTAATTGGTCCAGAATTACCGCTAGTAAATGGAGTTGCAGATGAATTAAGAGCAGTGGGTTTGGCTGTCTTTGGCCCTTCTAAAGCAGCAGCACAACTTGAAGGTTCTAAAGATTTTGCAAAAGGCGTCATGCGCGACGCCGGCGTTCCAACTGCGCGCAGTTTTACCTGCCAAACTAAAGAAGAAATTGAAAAAGCGCTTGACACATTTGGCGCTCCCTATGTTGTTAAAGATGACGGTCTTGCTGCAGGCAAAGGTGTAGTCGTTACTGAAGATCGTGCCAAGGCATTACAACATGCCCTTGCTTGTAAGCGTGTTGTAGTCGAAGAATTTCTTAATGGACCAGAGATTTCGTTATTTGGAATTTCAGATGGTCGAAATGTTTTGCCGATGCAACCTGCGCAAGATTTTAAACGCGCCTATGATCGCGATGAAGGACCAAACACTGGTGGTATGGGTGCTTACTCGCCTTTAATTTGGGCGCCAGATGAAATCGTTGAAGATACTTATGAAAAAGTTTTAGCGCCGATGATCGCTGAAATGGCAGCACGTGGAACACCTTTTGTCGGCCTGCTCTATGCAGGCTTGGCGTTGACTGATCACGGACTTAAAGTTATTGAATTCAATGCGCGCTTTGGTGATCCCGAGACTCAGGTACTTATTCCGCGACTTGCCACACCACTTGCAGAGTTACTTTATAAAGCTGCTACAGATTCTTTAGATGATGTTGTTCTAAATTGGCGCGATGAAAGCGCGGTTACCGTTGTCCTTGCTGCGCAGGGCTATCCCGAAGCGCCAAAGGCTGGTCTCCGAATTAAAAACATTCCAACTATTGAAAAGACTCAGATTTTTCATGCCGGCACCTCATCGAATGAAAATGGATTGTTTTCCAGTGGCGGTCGTGTATTAACGGTCACTGGTCTGGGTTCCGATCTAACTGATGCCCGCGATCGCGCATATCGGGCGATCTCACAGATTGAACTAGAGGGCTCTTTCTACCGTAGTGATATCGCACTTAATGCGTCGGTCGCCGAGAAGGGTAATTAAATGGGGGAGAATAAGCCAGTGAGCGTCCTTGCTGATCGTTATGCATCAACTGCAATGTGCGCCATCTTCGCACCTGAAGAGAAAATCATTGCAGAGCGCCGTCTTTGGCTCGCTGTAGCCCGTGCCCAGAACAAACTCGGCCATACCATCCCAGAATCAGTAATTGCAGATTACGAAAAGGTAATCAATAAAGTCGATCTGGCATCTATCGATGCCCGTGAAAAACAGACACGTCACGATGTAAAAGCGCGCATTGAAGAGTTCAATGCACTTGCTGGCCATGAAGCTATCCACGCGGGAATGACCAGCCGCGACCTAACTGAAAATATTGAAGCGCTGCAAATTAAAAATGGTTTAGCGATTGTGCATGACAAAGTTGTTGCGGTTCTGGCACAGCTTGCAGAAAAAGCTGCACAATATTCTGATCAAGCAATTGCTGGACGTTCACACAACGTGCCAGCACAGATAACCACATTAGGTAAGCGCTTTGCATCTGCGGCAGAAGAACTACTCTTTGCTTACGAACGTTTGATATCACTGCAAGATCGCTATCCAATGCGCGGTATCAAAGGTCCAGTTGGTACATCACAAGATTCAATTGATCTACTCGGTTCTTCAAAGGCGCATCACAACCTCGAGCTAGAGATTGCAAATGAACTTGGCTTTAACCGAGTACTCGATTCAACGGGCCAGATCTATCCACGTTCTTTTGATTACGATGTTGTTACAACTCTTGTGCAACTTGCTGCTAGCCCATCATCACTGGCTACCTCGATTCGCTTAATGGCAGGTGCTGAACTAGTCACTGAGGGATTCAAGGCAGGACAGGTTGGATCTTCCGCGATGCCACACAAAATGAATACTCGCTCTTGCGAACGCATCAATGGTTTATCAGTAATTTTGCGTGGCTATGCATCTATGGTTTCCGAACTTGCCGGCGATCAATGGAACGAAGGTGATGTTTCTTGCAGTGTAGTTCGCCGCGTTGCGCTGCCCGATGCCTTCTACGCCATCGATGGTTTACTCGAAACAACCCTTACTGTGCTTAGCGAATTCGGCGCTTTCCCTGCAGTAATCGCAGCAGAACTCGACCGTTATCTACCGTTCTTAGCAACCACCAAGATTCTGATGGCTTCAGTTAAAGCTGGAGTTGGTCGCGAAGTAGCGCATGAAGTTATTAAGGAGCACGCTGTGGAAGCCGCGTTGTTAATGCGCGACGGTAAGCCAAACACTTTGTTTGACGCACTCGCTGCAGATGACCGCTTACCGCTTGATCGCGCAGTTCTCGATGCGCTGATTAGCCAACCAATTGAATTTACCGGCGATGCTCGCCAACAAATTGCTCGAGTTGTAGATCGCATCGATGCGATTACATCCGCGCACTCTGCCGCAGCGCAGTACAAACCGCATTCGATCCGGTGAGTGGCTTCGGCGTAGCTGGCGCACCGCCAGCACCAACTTTCAAAGGATGGCAACACCTACGCACCGGAAAAGTACGAGATCTTTACACCAACGATTCAAACGAAATTTTATTTGTTGCATCTGATCGCATCTCGGCATTCGATTGGGTACTACCAACAACTATTCCAAATAAAGGTGCGATATTGACGCAGCTTTCACTCTTTTGGTTTGAACTACTTGAAGATATCGTCCCAA
>JBEAMT010000107.1:0-5372 GCA_041165825.1 Actinomycetota bacterium
CATCCGGAACAATTCTCACGCGCTTGATGGCAGAAGCCATGGGTCGTTCATTGTTCGGAACTTTGTTCGGTGCATTTACTGCAAAGCCACAAGATGCTGCAGCTGCTGGAGAAGAACGTCCGGTGCGCTCTGGTTCTCCAGATGACGTTGCTATTCTTCTTAACTACGCACGTCGCGTTGTGATTGTTCCTGGTTTCGGGCTTGCCGTTGCGCAAGCACAGCACACAGTGCGTGAACTCGCTGACTTGATGATCTCTAAGGGCATCGATGTCGCCTACGGAATTCACCCAGTTGCAGGTCGCATGCCAGGACATATGAACGTACTTCTCGCTGAAGCCAATGTTCCTTACGATCAGTTAGCTGAAATGGATGAAGTTAACCCAACATTTGGTCAGACCGATGTGGCAATTGTTATCGGTGCAAATGACGTGGTTAACCCTGCTGCGCAGACAACACCTGGTTGCCCAATTTACGGAATGCCAATTTTGGAAGTTTCTAACTCTGCAAATGTTATTTTCCTAAAGCGCTCGATGCGTCCGGGCTTTGCAGGTATCGAGAATGAACTTCTCTATGATCCAAAGACGATGTTGCTCTTTGGTGATGCCAAGGCTTCGCTAACTAAGGTTGTTAGCGCCCTCAAGGCGCTTTAAAAAATTATCTAGCCAACCATCTCGGAGTCGCGCACTTTAGATTGATCGTGCGTGCACTTCGAGTTTGCCGGTAGATCGTTGCAGGAATCGCAGAGCAGGATAAGTTCGTGGCATGTCTTGGTGCGGCAATTGCGGAAGATCTTGCTTGGCGCTTTACAAATCTCGCACTCACCAATGACCTTTGTTTTAGTTGAGAAATCAATCGCCATACGTGAATCAAATGTATATAGCGAGCCTTCCCATAGCCCATCATCGGCAAATTTCTCACCATATTTAACGATGCCACCATCGATTTGGTAGACCTCTTTAAATCCACGGTTCTTCATTACAACAGACAAGATCTCGCAGCGGATTCCACCAGTGCAATATGTAACGACCGGCTTTTCCTTTAAGTGATCGTACTTTCCGCTTTCAATTTCGCGGACGAAATCACGCGAGGTATCTACATCAGGAACAATCGCGTTCTTAAACTTACCGATCTTGGCTTCAAATTGATTGCGACCATCGAAGAAGACAACGTCATCGCCACGCTCTTTAACTAGCTCGTGAACCTGTTCTGGGCGAAGATGCTTGCCACCACCGATGACGCCTTTTTCATCAACTTTAATTTCATCAGGGTTATCGAAGGCAACGAGTTCTTTCTTAACTGCTACATAAAGTTTTGGGAATTCATTTCCGGTGCCTTGCGACCATTTAAATGCGATCTTCTTAAAGCCTGGATATTTCTTTGTGTACTTCACATATTTGCGAAGATCATCGATATCGCCACCTACTGTGCCGTTGATTCCTGTTGGGGAAATCAAAATACGGCCCTTCAAATTAAATGATTCTCCAAGGCTTTTCTGCCAGAGTTGAATCGCGACAGGGTCAGCTATGGGTGTGAAGCCATAGTAGAGAAGGACTTTCTGCGGATTCATGAGCACATTCTATCCACTCGGAAATGTGCTTTTAGCCTGCGGAAAATGTCCATCGGCGACTGAAAAGATAACTACACAGTCGCCTCTTGGACTTTTCCTTGGTCACATTGCTCGAGTGTGAGCAGCAGACAAGACTGGGTTAGTTCTCCTGAATTCCTTGAGGCGTATTGTGGACGTCCAGAACATCGGCAGCCTTTACATCTCCGGAGAGTTTGTCGGTGCGGTTCACTTTAGATTCTGACTGGGGTCGCTTGGCATCTTCCTTATAAATCGCAGGGATTGAGCCAAGTAAACCCTTCTGAAAATCTTCGAATGCTTGTAGTACTTCGCGCTTGGTGTTCATTACAAATGGACCCATCCACGCAACAGGTTCTTTAATTGGCTGGCCACCGAGAATAAATAGTTCAAGATTTGGCGAACGAGTTTCTTGGTTATTTGCAGCGCGAACAACGATTGAATCACCATCGCCGAAGACTGTTAGCTGACCCATCTGCACTGGGCGGTTTTCATCGCCGACAAAACCGTGGCCAGAAATTGTGTAAACAAGTGCGTTGTAATCCTTACGCCAAGGCAGACGAAGTTCGGCGCCAGGTGCAACAGTTGCGTGAATTAATGTAATTGGAGTTTGTGTTGTACCAGGACCAACATGTCCATCGAGCTCACCAGCGATTACGCGGATAAGTGAACCGCCATCTGCGCTAGATAAAAGTGCAACATCATTGGCACGTACATCTTGGTATGCAGGTGGTAGCCATTTCTTTTCTGCTGGAAGATTTACCCAAAGTTGGAAACCGTGGAATAAACCACCGCTCATTACCAAATGCTCTGGTGGAGTTTCGATGTGCAGAATTCCGCCGCCAGCTGTCATCCATTGTGTGTCACCGTTAGAAATTGTTCCACCGCCGCCGTTGCTATCTTTATGATCAAAGATTCCATCAATAATGTATGTAACTGTTTCGAATCCGCGGTGTGGGTGCCATGGGGTTCCCTTAGGTTCACCTGGGGCGTATTCAACTTCGCCCATTTGATCTAGGTGGATAAATGGATCGAGTTCTGACAAGTCAACGCCAGCAAATGCGCGACGAACCGGAAAGCCTTCACCTTCAAAACCTTGTGGCGCGGTCGTGATGCTCTTTACGCGACGTGCGCGTGAATTAGGCGCATCGGATACGCGAGGTAGAACGGTGATGTCACTGACGGTAACTGCTGGCATTTTTTACTCCTTATTCGTGTGCTCAATATAGTTGAACTTTCAACTACCTGCAATTTAAAGTTATCTTGGTTTTTCTGTGGAAAAGTCGCACTTTCTGGCTTCACCTGTCAGCGCCGCCGACCAAGATTTCCTACATGTCCACCGCCAGAGTCAACCATTCGCAAGCTATCGAGCCGACCCCGATAGTTTCCGAAGCGCAAGATCTCAATTCGTTCGTCGCGACTCTTCTCAATTCAATCCCCGGAATAGCAACCTTGGCTAACTTGGTGGCAATTGATCCAATCAAGTTATCTCCAAGCGCACGTATCGATTACTTGACCGCGTTGGAGCGTCAAACCGCTTGGTTACAGGCTTTGATGCAAAGAGCAATCATCGCAGTTGCGGGCAATGAGCCAAGTATTGCAAATAGTGACGATATCTTCTTTGGTGTTGATGAAGCAGAGCGTGAAGATGTCTCAACGGCGCTACGACTTTCTGCTGGTACGGCACAATCTCGAATTGATGTTGCACGAACTTTGCTTAATCACTTGCCAAATACTTGTTCTGCTTTGGCAACCGGAGATATCTCGCTTGCACATGCAAACGTTATTGCCAAGGAAACCGCGGCGGCCATCCGTGATGGACTAACCGAATATCAAATCTTTGAAGTTGAACAGCGCGCTATTGCACACGCAGAGTTTCATACTCCTGCTCAGGTTGCTAATCAAGTACGTACTTCATTAGCTCGAATTGCACCAGAGACTTTTGAAGATACTGTTGCGCGCGCAAGAGATACACGTCGCGTTTCTTGCTATAACGATAGCGATGGAATGTCTACTGTTGTCGCAATCTTGCCAGCCGCAGATGCACAAGTTGTCATGAACGCTATTGAAAGTTTTATACGCTTGACTAACGAGAATAGCGATGTAACAAACAGAGAGAACTCCAACTCAGTTGGCTCCGCTTTCGCAAAAGATACGAGAAGTACTGATATGAAGCGGGCAGATGCACTTACCGCTATAGCTGCTGCTTCACTCTCAGCCTCTCCAGTGGCGCCTCATCGTCGCCCGATTGCAATAAATGTGACGATTGATCTTCCAACTTTGCTCGGCCTAGCCGAAAATCCCGGTCAGTTAGCTGGTTACGGAGCGATTCCAGCATCCGTTGCACGTGAATTAGCCTCTGATGGAAAGTGGAAACGCTTTATCACCGATCCGCAGACAGGAAATCTTTTGGATTATGGGCGCGAAAGTTATGAACCATCTCAAGCGCTGAAAGATTTCTTGATTGCGAGAGATCGAACTTGTCGCTTCCCCGGTTGTCGAAGGTCGGCGGCTCTCTCAGATTTAGATCATGCAAAGAGTTGGGAGAATGGTGGTTCAACCTCGCCCGAAAATCTCGGAGCACTTTGCAGGCGCCACCATAGATTGAAGACTCACGATGGGTGGAGTGTGACCAGCAACGAAGATGGCTCATGTATATGGGTCTCACCGCACGGAAAGAGATTCTTCACGCCAGCGCGTTCCATTCATGACGCCGTTTAATAGATACTAACTCCATGATCTGGTGGCCGAGCGAGATACCGACGTTGCAATATGGTCGCGTTACCTTGCGGCCCCCCGCCGAATCAGATGTTCCAAAGATTTATAAAGCTTGCCAAGATCCGCTAATTCCTAGATTTACGACAGTTCCAGCCGAATACTCCATGGCGCATGCCCTGGACTTTGTGCAACGAGTACCTGCATCGATGGAACTTAAGCGGGAGATTCCCTTTGTAATTGAATTCGGTGTTGGCGATGACGCGGAATTTGCCGGAGTTATCTCCTTCCACACCATAAGCCTTGAAAACCACCGTGCTGAAATTGGTTATTGGATGCACGCTCCTATGCGCGGAAAAGGTATCGGCACTATTGCCGCCAAGATGATCACAAACTATGGATTTACAACAATGGGTTTCCGCCGAATCGAAGCTGCCGTTGATTTAGATAACACTGCCTCACAGAAACTTCTGATGGGCGCTGGTTATTCAAAAGAAGGTGTATTACGTCAACGCGTTACTCGTTCAGATGGTTCACAGATAGACATGGTCGAGCTTGCTGTGCTTGCAAGTGACTGGAAAGAGTTAGACTAAAAAAATGGAATCCCTTGCATTAGTTGTGGCAGCGCTAGTAGCGCTAGTTCTATTTACTGGTCCAATTGCACTATTACTGACAAGCAAACTCTTTTGGGAATTTACTTATCCTTATAAAGGTCTTTGGTGGACAAGGCGGTTAGCAGTTGGTGCGATTGCGCTAGTCGGAATGCCAGTTCAGATGGTCTTTATCTTTAACCAAATTCCGCCAGGAGTTAAAGCGTTTTCATTTCTTGGTTTTGTTTTAAATTCAATTGCGCTAAAGCGCGAGTTTGTGCGAAACATTCCTTGGCGTTCGCTCTTTAAGATGCAAAACGGCGATGCCAATGGTCCTGCAGGACAGCGCTAAGTAACTTCTATAAGTTAATGGTGGAGGTGCCGGGAATCGAACCCGGGTCCTTCGGAATTAAAACAGGGCTTCTACGGGCGTAGTGTGGCTATCGTTTTCTCAGTTCCGAATCTCTTGCACACAAGTATTCGAC
>JBEAMT010000108.1:0-3798 GCA_041165825.1 Actinomycetota bacterium
CAGCATTTAGTACGAGTCCGTCTAATCCGCCGAAATGCGAAACTGTCCCAGATATAGTCGACTCGACTATAGATTCATTACTTTGATCGCCAACAATTAGTAGCGGTTCTGGATACTTTCTATCTTGCAACTCTTTTGCCGTCTCTGCAAGCCCAGCTTGATCAAGATCAGCAAGCGTTAAGTTAGCTCCTAAGCTCGCTAAATAAAGGGCAATTCCGCGACCAATTCCACTTCCCGCGCCGGTAACTACAAAGATTGCTCCTGCTAGAAGCGCCGGTTTTGGTTTTAATTTCAATTTGTAGAGCTCCATTGGCCAATAATCAAAGCCAAAGATTTCACTATCGGGAAGCGCTCGAGGCTTTGCAAAACTATCAGCAACTAAGGCTGCGACCGAGTGAGTGTGAAAGGCTATATCGGCCAACATTTTTGTTTCACTTAATGTTGTTGCAGCAGTCACCGCCCCGAGTCCAGGAACTAGAAATACTCGAGGATCATTGCCATGGCTAACGTATCCGTCAGGCAATAGCGAACGATTCGCTTCAAAATATTCAGAGTATCGCTTTTGATAATTTGTGATTGATTCTTCAACTGTGTTGAGAGTCGTTGCACACGACCAGGGTCTGATGCGCAACATATGGTCAGCGCTTGAAGCGCCCGCTGAGATAACCTTTGTAAGGTCTGGCCGATCTGCGATAGTTCTTAGTCGATTATCCGTTCTTAACAGCTGTCGCTTCCCTAGTTTGCCTCGTAACTTTAGAAGTAACTCTCTCACCTCAGCATCACTTAAATCTTGGTGCTTGAATTGCGCTTTAGGTGGATTCTTAAGGGTGTTGAGATATTTCTGAGCTTTATCTATTGCAAGAAAATTTTTCTCATAGCATTTATCGCTATCGTTATCCCAAACAATTAAACCATGGTGTGCGAGCACTACGCCTTCGTAGTCTTTAAGTTCTCCGACTGATTTCGATAGTTGGAATCCAGGTCTAATCCAATCAACATAAGCAAAACCTTCACCCAAAGCTTCTTTGACGGCAGCTCTACCATCTTCATGATTTGTGAGTGCGCAAATTACGTCGGCATGCACGTGGTCAATATGGCGGGCCGGTAGAAATGCATGTAACAAAGTTTCGATAGATGGTCGGCGCGCAGTCGGATCAACCAGCGCTCTCGTCACATAATCCACCATAGTTTCATCATCTAATTCATTCATCTTGTTCAATGCGATTAAATCTTCGAGATATAAAGCTGGGTAGTCAACGGCTTCGCCATATTGCATATCGGCGCCTGAACCTTTGACCCATAGAACGGTTCGATTTCTTCCCAGATGATCTTTAATCTCTCCTTTTGCAGAAGTATTTCCACCACCGTAGAGAACTAAATTCTGGTCTGCGCCAAGTTTCTTGGATCGCTCAACTAATTTCAGTAACTCACTCATAGCGCTTCGCCATCTTTGACTCGATAAACCCGTTTATCAGTAACTACTGCAGTTATAAATCTTGCAGGTGTCACATCGAAGGCCGGATTGTAAGTTTTAGAACCAACTGGCGCAGTATTTACTCCAGCAAACGAAGTAACCTCTGAATCTGAGCGGAATTCAATTTCAATCTGCGCACCAGAATCGATACTGCGATCAACGGTTGATTCAGGAGCAACAACCAAGAATGGAACCGCGACCTGATTAGCTGCGACTGCAACTGATAGTGAACCTATTTTGTTCGCGCTATCGCCATTTCTCGCGATGCGATCAGCTCCAATTAAGACGGCATCAATCAATCCCGAGAAGAGGGCGCTAGCAGCTGCCCCGTCGGGAAGTATTCGATATGGAATACGCGCTTGTGCTAACTCCCAAGCGGTCAACCTAGAACCTTGTAGTAGCGGTCGAGTCTCGTCCGCAAATACTTCTTCTATCAATCCGCGCGTGTGGAGCTCTCTAACAACTCCTAGCGCTGTTCCCCATTCGGTCGTTGCCAAGGCTCCAGTATTGCAATGCGTAAGGATTCGAAGTTTCTTCTCACCTAGTTTTGCAATTAAAAAATCCGCGCCGATTCTTCCCATCTCACGACAAGAGTTAGCGTCTTCTTCGGCCAGCTTTAACGCAAGTTTGAGAACAGCTGCCGCACCTTTAGATAGTTCAGCTTTTGCTTTATCAACTCCCCAAGCAAGATTAACTGCGGTGGGTCGAGCTTCTCGTAATTCAGAAATTGCGTGATTGATTTTGTCCGCGTCCCAAGATTCTGATTGTGCTCTATGTGCGATGAGTGCAACACCTAGAGCACCTGCAACTCCCAATGCAGGCGCGCCACGAATAGCTAGACTCTGAATCGCAGCAATTAATTGTTCATTACTCGTTACATCGACTTCAATCGCAATTTCCGGTAATCGCCTCTGATCAAGTATTCGGATAAAGCCGCCATTCTCGTCTCGCCAGGCAATCGTGCGCACCTGCTTAGCCTAAACCTTGCCTTGAAGGTTTTGGAACGTTACTAATTTGTGATGAAAGACCCGCATATATTGGGCCGAGTCGTCTCCCAGAAGATAAATCGGGCGAGGATAGGATTCCCAAAGTCAACAAATGCCTCCCCACATTGGTTGATAAATCGATCGATTTCCTAGTGAAAACTAGCTAGCAACTCTGCTAGAAACTTTGAGAGGAGAAACATGTTAAAGCGTCTTGCGGTAATTGCCGCAGCGTTAAGCCTTGCATTGTTCGGATTGGCTGCCTGCAGCAGTGATTCGGCAACATCCGAGGCAGATTGCGGTTCTGAAAATGCGTTTTGCATAGGACTTGTAACAGATACGGGAAAGGTAGATGACAAGTCATTCAATCAGTCCGCATGGGAAGGTGCCCAAGCTGGCGCCACAGCAGTCGGCGGTTTCGCTAAGTATATTGAAACTGTTGATCCAAAAGATTATGCGACAAATATCGGCCAGTTTGCAGAGAATGGTTATAACGTAATTATTGGTGTCGGATTCTTGATGGCAGAAGCAATGTCAACTGCAGCTGCGCAATATCCAGATATCAAGTTCATCGGCGTTGACCAGTTCCAAGGAGCTGCAGTGCCAAACTTAACTGGTCTCGTTTTCCCTGAAGATAAGGCAGGCTTCTTGGCTGGTTATCTTGCAGGACAAATCACAACTAGTGGAAAGACAGGAGCAGTTCTAGGAACTGACACAGTTCCTCCAGTTCGTTACTTCGGTGAAGGTTTCCGAAATGGTGTTGCTTACGCTGCTAATGAACTCGGCAAAGATTATCCAGAAACAAAATTGGTTTATCACGCTCCAGATAATGCTTTCAACGACCCAGCTTGGGGTGGCGCAACTGCAAAGCAGATGCTCTCTCAGGGCTTTGATGTAATTTTCGGCGCTGGTGGTAATACCGGAAATGGCGCGCTTCTTCAGATAGCACAAACACCAGGTGCATTTTGCATCGGCGTCGATGCTGATCAATGGGGAACACTTCCAGAAGCACAACCTTGCTTGGTTACTTCTGCGATGAAGTTGATTGATAAAGGTGTGGCTACCCTTGTTGAAGCTGCCAAGAACGGATCTATTGCCGGAGGAAACTTCTTCGGTGAGGTCGGTCTTGCCCCTTACCATGACTTTGATTCCAAGATTGCTCAAGAAATCAAAGATAAGGTTGCAGCAATTACTCCTCAAGTTCTAGATGGAACCGTACCAACTGGAGTAAAGCTCTAAGAAAACAGTAAGGAGAGGAATGGGAGGTGCGTTTGCACCTCCCATTCCTTTATCATCAAGTTATAACTAGGATTGCTGGAGAATGAAGCGTCTACCTCTCTC
>JBEAMT010000109.1:0-23281 GCA_041165825.1 Actinomycetota bacterium
TGCTGCAGCAACTTCAGGCGATGGAGTAAATGGCATACGGTGGCTCATAAGCCCAACCTTACCCGTGAGAAGATACCTCCGTGCATCTCTCGCAAATTACTCCTTCGCTCTTTGCCAGCCTAGGTTTAAGCGATGCCAGAGATCAAATTAATTGCGGCGAAAGCCCAAGCGGGCGAGAACTACTCTTTCTAGTTGATGGCTTGGGCGCAGATGCAGTTGAAAAATTTTCTAGCTATATCCCAACTTTTACCTCATTGATTCGCCATGGCGCTGTGCGAACTTCATTTCCTTCAACAACTGCGACAAGCTTGGCAACGCTTACAACTGGAGTAAATCCCGGAACGCACGGCATGCTTGGTTACACAGTGCAAGTGCCGCGCAGCGGAGGACGAATCCTTAACTCTCTCAAATGGGATGAACGCGTTGATCCGGCGATTTGGCAACCTGTTCCGACTTTATTCGAACGCGCAACGGCTGCAGATATCAACGTCACCCATGTTGCGGCAAAGCGTTATGAAGATACTGGTTTCACACGTGCAGTCTTTCGTGGTGCAAATTACCGCGGTGCCAATATCTACGAAGATTTAGTAACCGAAACGGTCGAAGCATTAAAGAAGACGCCATCATTTGTGTATCTCTACGTAAACGAATTAGATGTCGCTGGCCATAGCGATGGCGTAGGTTCAGAGAAATGGCTGGCCGCTCTTGTTGCAATTGATCAACTGGTAGCGAACTTGCTAAAGAAACTGCCGCGCAAAACCAGAATTTGGCTAACTGCTGATCACGGGATGATCAATGTCGGTGAAAAGATAGTTATCGGCCAAGATAATGATTTAGCAACTGATATAGCAACCATTGCGGGGGAGCCGCGAGCGCGCCACCTCTATCTGGCCGAAGGCTCTCCGCTTAGTGCACATCAAGAAGTCGCATCACGTTGGGAAGAATTCTTAGGTAAGCGCGCAACAATTTATCTGCGTAGCCAAGCGATCGACGCAGGATTATTTGGTGAAGCCGTTTCACTTGATGCATCCGAGCGCATGGGGGATGTAATCGCAATTGCGCACGGAGAAATGATCTTGATCGAGGCTGAGAGAGAAAAACAAGAAGGATCAATGGTTGGTCACCATGGTGGTGCCACGGATATTGAAAGTTTTGTACCGCTACTAACCCATGTAACGAGTTAGATATAAAGGATTACTTTTCGTCAGTTGGTTCTTTGGTTGTTTTACGACCAAACATAATTTCATCCCATGAAGGAACTTTGGCGCGTGCGGTAATTCCATCTTGGCTATCGCCAGGTGCTGGTGTCTCGCGGATTGAAACTAAACGTGGTGTCTCGCGGCTAACTTCTGCTTCAAATTCTTCATCCGTTGGATCGTTATCTGGTAGATCATCGAGAATTGAAGAGATACTGCGTACTGGAGCGCTATCGATGCGAATTGGTTCGCGTGGTTCGGTGCGTTCTTCAATACGCGAAGGATGTGATGGTTCGGCATAGACCAAACCAGGTTCGATGCGGCGCACAGGCGCTGCTTCACCGGTTATCCACGCCGCATTGTCATCGAGCGGAGTAATTGAACGGCGATGGGTATCGAATGAGAACTGTGCAGATCCAACGCCATCGCGGTTTGGATAATGAAGTTCGATAGTCCAAGTTCCATCTTCTAAACGCCAGGTGTTCCAATCAATCGCATCTATATCTACACCGCGTGGTGCCAGCTTTGAAATAACAATGTCAAGAAAAGTTGGCGCATCTTTAGCGGACTCTTTACTTTCACGGCGTGGATTTAAGCCATGCACCTGATCGATTATGAATAAACGCTCTTGCAAAATTGGCCCGGAGAAACGTTCGACTTTATCTATTGAAATATTTCCATCGCGAGCGATTACTTCCATGGTTTCGCCAGCGCGCAGACGGCGTTGAATCTCCTTAACGCTCATCACTTCGTTCTCGTCTCCAACTGGGACAGAAGTTAATCGTGGTTGATTTACGGTGGCGCGAAGGGTGTCGCTGATTCGCAAAGTGTGTTCGTTGCCATCGTTATCGGTGAGCGCTAGATGCACCCCATCTGGGGTCTTGCCGGTTAGGCGTAGCTCACTCATGTGGGCGAGAATACCCGCAGCGGGTGAGAAAGTTGGGCAGGGTGAGCCCCTTGAGCGAACGGGGGAAAGGGCCGATTTACGCTCGGCGCCCCATCTGTGGCAAGATACGCAGTCTGCGCGGCACTTTTGGTTGCGCTTGTAAACGCTTAAAAATAGATGAGGACCTTACGATGAATATTCTTGATGCCGTTGATGCGAAGTCACTTCGCCATGACGTCCCACAATTTCGCGCTGGAGATGAATTAAAGATCCACGTTCGCGTTATCGAAGGTAGCAAGAGCCGTATCCAGGTCTTCCAAGGAATAGTTATCCGTCGCCAAGGCGATGGCGTTCGCGAAACTTTCACAATCCGTAAGGTCTCTTACGGCGTTGGAGTAGAACGCACATTCCCAGTTCACACACCAGTTATTGAAAAGATCGAACTTGTAAAGAAGGGCGATGTACGTCGCGCCAAGCTTTACTACCTCCGCGATCTCCGCGGTAAGGCTGCCAAGATTCGCGAAAAGCGCGATGGCGTCGAAGGTTACGGCGATGGAATTCTCTCAACTCCTGAAAAGGAAGTAGTTGTAGTGTCCGAGCCAACTGCGACTGACGTGGTGGCAGAGGTTCCGGCTGAAGTGGCGACTTCAGAAGTTGTGGTTGAAACTGTAGAAGCTCCAGCAGCAGAGGTTCCAGCTGAGGCTGCGACTGCAGAAGTTGTGTCTGAAGCTGCAGCTGAAGACAAGCCTGCTAACTAAGTAACTCTTCTCTAATGCCACGCAAGGGCTCGCTACTACGCGAGTTACCTATTCTCGTTGTTGTCGCGCTCGCAGTTTCGCTCGTCATCAAATCATTTTTAGTTCAGTTCTTTTATATCCCTTCGGGCTCGATGGAGAACACCCTTCAAATAAATGATCGGGTAGCGGTAAATAAAGTCCCTTTCATCAGCAAATCAATTAATCGTGGAGATGTAGTTGTATTCCGTGACCCCGATAATTGGTTGCCCGAGCCATATAACGCTGGTGGAAATAAGTATTTAGCAAAAGTTAAAGAAGGTTTGGTCGCTGTCGGAGTACTTCCAAATCCCGCAAAGCAGTACTTGGTCAAGCGCGTAATTGGCGTAGCTGGAGACAAGGTTGAATGCTGTTCGAAGAATAAGAAGTTAATGATTAACGGCGTTGAAATTGATGAGCCGTATATCTTTGCCGGAAATTCTGCTAGCGATACCAAGTTCAATGTAAAGGTCCCTGAAGGAAAAGTTTGGGTAATGGGCGATCACCGTGGGGCAAGTGCGGATTCACGTTTTCATCAAGACGATATAAATAGCGGCATGGTTCCAACCTCTAAGGTGACTGGAAGAGTTGTTGGAATCATCTGGCCAATAAAGAATTTTGGATTAGTTAGTTCTTACTCTTCGATTAAATAATTTAAAGCCGCGCCGATGAAGGTTATTGAATCCCTACTTATTGATTCAGGTATAACTCCTCTTGCCGGAGTAGATGAAGCAGGGCGCGGTGCATGTGCTGGACCTCTAGTTATTGCATCGGTTGTCTTAGCCGATCCCTTTGCACCAGAGTTAGCAAAAGTCCGTGATTCTAAGGATGTATCAGAGACAGAACGAGAAAAACTATTCGATGTTGTAACAAGTGCCGCGTTAGCCGTTAGCGTAATTGTTGTTCCAGCGGCAGAAGTAGATTCTCGTGGAGTACATGCAGCAAATCTCGACGGCATGCGTCGGGCTGTTCAGGGGCTTTCAGTCACGCCAAGTTATGTACTTACCGATGGTTATGCCATTGAAGGTTTAGCGATTCCCAATGTGGCCGTTTGGAAAGGCGACCAGGTTGTTACTTGCATCAGCGCTGCATCAATCATTGCCAAAGTTACGCGAGATCGCATAATGCGCAATTTAGATACAATTTTTCCCAACTTTGGCTTTGCAAAACATAAGGGCTATATCACCAAAGCTCATACCGAAGCGTTGCAGGAACATGGTCCGTGTATAGAACATCGCCGCTCTTTCGCAAATATTGCAGAGCTCCTTCAATAATTACACACAAGCTGTTCTAACTTTGGATTAACTGTCTGGGGATTTCTCTAACCTGCGCGCCATGGGCAAAGTAGGGCAGAAAAAGAACAATCAAAAGACCGGCGCTTTTGGCGAACAAGCAACCGCTGATTACCTAATTACGCGCGGGGACGAGATTCTGGACCGAAATTGGCGAGTGCGCGAAGGAGAAATAGATTTAGTCTCGTTAAGTAGCGATGGCATATTTCATTTCATTGAAGTTAAAACGCGTTCATCACTTGCCTTTGGCCATCCCTTTGAGGCGATCAATCGCGACAAAGCCCATCGCATGCAACGTTTGGCACTTGCCTGGCTAGCCACTCACGGATGTTTAGGTTGCGAATATGCAATCGATGTTGTGGCTGTTCTTTTAGCTGTCGACGGAACCCACTCCTTGGAATATCGAGGTGCGATTCTATGAGCCTCGGACAAACTACTAGCGTTGCGCTCCATGGCCTAGATGGTGCAATTGTTAGCGTTGAGGTAGATATTGCAGATGGTCTGCCGATGTATTCGCTATTGGGGCTACCAGATGCAGCCCTCAATGAATCTCGCGATCGAGTGCGTGCGGCGCTAATCAATTCCAATGAAGTCTGGCCTAATAAGAAAGTAACTGTCTCGCTATCGCCTGCCTGGTTACCAAAGAGCGGTTCGGGATTTGATCTATCAATTGCGTTAGCGATCTTGATTGCGCAAGGTGCGCTGCCACAAGAGCCGCTCGAAGATCTTGTCATCTTGGGCGAGCTGGCACTTGATGGTCGCATTCGTTCTGTGCGCGGAGTTTTACCCGCGCTAATTGCAGCATATAAATCAGGGATCAAGCGCGCACTAGTTTCGCCAGAAAACTATGGCGAAGCATCTCTCATGACACAGATGCAGATTTTAACTTTTCCAAATCTGGCACAAGTACTACGTTTCTTGCGAACTGGTGAGATCACATCCGCGCCACAACTGGATTTAGAAAATTCAAGAGAAGAAGTTCAACCTGATTTCTCTGATGTTGCAGGTCAATCACGTGCTCGCTTTGCAGCGGAGGTTGCAGCCAGCGGGGGACACCACTTGCTGTTGATCGGTCCACCAGGTGCGGGTAAGACGATGATCGCTTCTCGCTTGCCGACAATCTTGCCCGCACTTGCCATTGATCAAGCGCTAGAAGTGACCGCCGTGCATTCGATCGCCGGAAGTCTCGGCACACGTTCGCCGATGTCGCTTGTGGCACCAATCGTTTCGCCACATCACAGCGCATCGCGCGTTGCAATGGTTGGTGGTGGATCACACGCAATAAAGCCAGGTGCATGTTCACTTGCACATCATGGCGTCCTATTCATAGATGAAGCACCGGAATGTGCAGTTGGAGTTTTGGATTCACTGCGCCAGCCGCTGGAATCAGGCACGATCACGATTGCAAGAAGCGTTGGCAGCATTACCTTTCCTGCACAGTTTCTCTTGGTGCTTGCCGCTAATCCTTGTCCATGTGGAAAGTTCACCGGAAAAGGGCGCGCATGTATTTGTTCTTCACTTGCCGTGCGACGCTATCTCGGAAAGTTATCTGGTCCTTTGATGGACCGTATCGATATGCGCGTACAAGTAGAACCAGTTAGTCGTACCGAAATGGCACAGACCGAACTCGGTGAAAGTAGCGCAGCAATTCGTGAGCGGGTAGTTGCAGCCAGAGCGAGCGCTGCAGCACGATTTGCGACCGAAAATTGGAAGTTGAATTCGCATATCCCATCACGCGCACTTCGTACTACCTATAAGCCAGAACGTGCTGCCATGAACTTTCTCCACGACCAATTAGAGAAAGAACTGCTTACTGCGCGGGGATTACACAAGATTATTCGCCTATCTTGGACTTTGGCAGATCTTGCGGGCCACAACGTTCCCAATCTTGCTGATGTACAGCGTTCACATCAACTACGAGAGGGATCAGAGTTATGAAAGATAGCCAGAGTCGGCTCGCGCTCTTTGCTGCCATCGAAGGTGGACATATTTTCTGGAGCCAAGAGATCACAACTTATGGTCCAGATCATGTCTACAGGAAATTAATGGAAGGTGGTTACGATGGAATCAAATTCGGAAAGATAATCGACCGGCTGCGAGCTGTAAAAATAGATGAGATTATGAAAAGTATTGAAAGCGCAGGCGCTGTCTTCTTATCTCCCGAAATGGAGCAATGGCCAGAGCAGTTAAATGAACTCGTTGCACCACCAATCGGCTTAGTAGTAAAGGGCGGCATTGATATCTTGAAAGAGCGCGGCCTAGCAATTGTCGGAACGCGAAATCCGACGCCCTATGGAATCCGTAACGCAGGAGATTTCGCAGCTGGTTTTGTCGATCGCGAATGGACAATTATTAGTGGTGGTGCTTATGGAATTGATTCTGCCGCACATAAAGGTGCACTTATTGCAGAAGGGGCAACAGTTGCAGTTCTTGCCGCTGGCATAGATGTAGCCTACCCAGCCGGCAATGCTCGCTTATTTGCAGAAATTTGCGACAACGGTGTACTGGTCTCAGAAGTTCTTCCTGGCGCTCATGCAATTCCTTCACGTTTTCTTACCCGCAACAGAATCATCGCAGCGCTTTCACAGGCTACATTGGTGGTTGAAGCAGCATTTAGATCAGGCTCACTTCGAACTGCGCGAGATGCAGCAGAATTAATGCGTCCGGTAATGGCAATTCCCGGACCAATTAGCGCTCCAACTTCAGAAGGTTGCCATCGCTTAATCGGTGAACGCGCAGCTGAATTGGTTACATCAGTCGCCGATGCTTTTGAGTTGGTTTCGACTCTTTAAAAATCTGAGTTTAGGTAATGCGCGCGCTTAATGAGAGAATGAGCGCATGAGTGAATTCCGATCGGGCTTTGTGGCTATTGTTGGCCGCCCAAACACCGGAAAATCAACTCTCATTAACGCACTTGTTGGTAGCAAGATTGCAATAACATCACCGCACCCCAACACCACCCGTCACGCAATTCGCGGCATCGTAAACCAACCAACTTTTCAAGCAGTGCTCGTTGATACCCCTGGTATCCATAAGCCTAAGACTTTGCTGGGGCAGCGCCTAAATGCAGTTGTTGGCGAGAGTCTGGATTCAGTAGATATTGTTTTGATGTGCTTACCAGCTGATGAAACTTCTGGGGGAGGAGATGTATATCTTGCCCAAGAGATAGCTAAACATCCCCGCGCTAAGAAATTCGCACTAGTTACGAAGACAGATTTAATCTCGAAAGAGAAACTTGCTCTGCGCTTGGCTGGAATAAATGATCTAGCAAAGGGATTTTCCTGGGATGAGATCGTTCCAATTTCCGCAGCGATTCACTCGCAGATCGATTTATTGGCCGAATTAATTGGCAAGAGTCTGCCAGTTGGTCCAGCCTTCTATCCTGATGGCATGAAGAGCGATCAAGATCAACAGCAGTTAATCTGTGAGTTAATTCGTGAGGCAGCAATGCGTGATGCTCGCGAAGAACTTCCGCATTCAATTATGGTGACAATCGATGAGATGTCAGAACGAGATGAAAAAGGTTCACGTCCATTCTTTGATATCCATGCCACGATCCACGTCGAGCGCGATTCACAGACTGGCATCATTCTTGGACATAAGGGGGAGCGCCTAAAAGATATTGGCATGCGCGCCCGCGCTGATATTGAACGCGAACTTAACGCCCGAATCTTCTTAGGACTTCATGTAAAGGTATCTAAAGAATGGCAGCGCGATCCTAAGTTGTTACAGCGTTTGGGATTTGGCGAAAACTAAGCGCTAGTTCTGCGACTTGCTAGATATGAGCCGATTAAAACTAGCGGCAGACCAACAATAATTCCAAGGGTCAAAGGTTCATTTAAAATAATTATGCCAAGAACTACCGCAAAAGCGGTATTCATGTAAGTAACGAGCGATGCACGCGTAGGGCCAATCTCAGCCATAACTGTGAAAAAGACGGCAAATGCGATTCCAGTTGATAAAACACCTAGTGCGATCAGCGAATAAATAGCCTCATTACTTACTGAGTGATCGGGCCAGAAGAAGAGCGCTGGTGCGTAAAAGACTGCGGTCATTGCCATAGCGATACCGTTGATCGCAATGCCTGATCCATTAGGCATCTTGCGAGTTATATAGATAACTGCGAAGGCATAACCGATTGAGGCGGCAAGAACCATAACGATTGAGAGTGGATCGGATGAACCGGTAATGCTCTCAATTCCAACAAGTAAGAAGACACCCAGGAAGCCGATAGCGATTCCAAATAAGCGTTTTGGTTGCCAGACAGATTTATCGCCGTAGCGCGAAGCAATTAACGTTGAAAATATGGGAACTGAAGACACGAGAAGACCAGCGAGCCCGGAAGAAATTTTCTGTTCGGCTGTTCCAATTAGGATCCATGGACCAACCATTTCAAAGAGGGCATAGACCGCGATGTAACGCCAATTCTTTAGCGCGGTGAAGAAAGTTTTGTCATAAATCGCAATTGGAATAAGAATTAGCGCACCTATGACAACTCGCCCTAAGACCACAATCGCAGGATGGAATCCATCTTGTGGATCAACGGCAACGCGGATAAATAGGTAAGGGACACCCCAAAGAAAGCCAGCCAGGATGAAGAGGATCAAATTACGGCGCGACATGAGTCGGAGTGCTCCAGTGCTCGGAAGTTTTTTATTTAACGCAGCACGCTGCGGTAGAGCGCAATAGTAGCGTGTGCGACCGCATCCCAACCAAAATGTGTAGTTGCGCGTTCGCGACCAGCTTTGCCGTAACGCTTAAGAAGTTCTGGATCTGCCAGCAAACGTGTTATCGCTTCAGATAAATCACCCTCAAATTTGTCACGATCTTCAGTGTAATCAACTAATTCACCAGTTTTTAGGTGATCGACAACTTCTGGAATTCCACCCACGCGCGATGCCAATACGGCAGTTTGGCACCCCATCGCCTCTAAATTTACAATTCCGAGAGGTTCATAAATTGATGGGCATAAGAAGAGCTCGGCTTGAGTTAATACAGCGGTTAATTCATCGTGCGGCAACATGTCTTTGATCCACCAGATATTTTTGCGAACCTTCTGTAGCTCTGTAATTAGTTCGGCTACTTCTGCGCCAATACCTGGTTCATCAGGGCTTCCGGCGCAGAGCACCAAACCATATTCGGCAGGCACTAATTTCCAGGCCCGCAGTAAATGAGCCAAACCCTTTTGGCGAGTGATGCGACCAACAAATGTGGCGTAAGGACCAGTGATTCCATACTTTGCCAATACAGATGGATCTTGATTCGGGGCGAACTTTGCAACATCTACTCCATTACGGATGGTATGAACTTTGCCTGGGTCAACGTTGGGATAGGCACTTAGAACATCGGCACGCATTCCATCACTGACCGAGATGATTGCGGCAGCACTTTCATAGGCAGTCTTTTCTGCCCAAGAAGATATTTGATAACCGCCACCGAGTTGTTCTGCCTTCCATGGGCGAAGCGGTTCAAGAGAATGCGCACTAACAATGTGGGGGATTCCGTACAGCAGCGATGCGGAATGTCCCGCCATATTTGCATACCAAGTGTGCGAATGAACTAGATTTACCTTTTCAAGATTTGTTGCGATTGCCAGATCTGTTGCGATTGCTTGAAGGGCAGGGTTTGCGTTTTCGAATCCGCTGGGAGTGTCATAACCAAAAGCGCCATCATCACGTTTTCCACCAAAGCAGTGCACATCAACCTGGACACCGTTGATTGATCGAAGGGCTTGCGTTAGTTGAACGACATGAACGCCTGCGCCGCCATAGACCTGTGGTGGCCATTCTTTGGTGACAATGCCAACTCTGAGATCGCTGCTCATAGACCAGAGCCTAATCCAACTTGTGGCAATTACTACTGTCGCGTTGGAGGTAACGCGAGTAGATTTAATCCATGAAGCGGAGAGAGCGACCACTAGGAATTGTCCTTGCAGGTGGCGAAGGCAAGCGTTTAATGCCTTTAACCGCAGATCGAGCAAAACCTGCTGTTCCATTCGGTGGTTCTTATCGGCTGGTGGATTTTGTACTATCTAATTTGGTAAACGCCGAGATGCGCAAGATCGCCGTATTAACACAGTATAAATCTCACTCTCTCGACCGCCACATTACAACTACATGGCGAATGAGCACCTTGACCGGCAATTACATAACTCCAGTTCCTGCACAACAACGTCTGGGACCACGCTGGTATACAGGCAGCGCTGACGCAATCTTGCAAAACTTCAATTTAATTCACGATGAAAATCCCAATCATGTTCTTGTCTTCGGTGCAGATCACGTTTATCGCATGGATCCAGATCAGATGTTTGAAGCTCACCTCGAATCAGGTGCAGGTGTAACCATCGCTGCAATCCGTATGCCACGCGCTGAAGCCCACGAATTTGGCGTAATTGAGTTAGCTGATGATGGAATAACTATTAAGGCCTTCCACGAAAAACCATCAGATCCACCAGCGATGCCCGGTCACCCTGATCTGTGTTTGGTATCTATGGGAAATTACATCTTCCGACGCGACACTATGGAAGAGGCTTTAATTTTGGACTCAGAAGATTTGGAAAGTCGCCATGATCTCGGCGGAAATATCATTCCGATGCTGACTAAAAACGGTGTTGCTAAAGTTTATGACTTCGCAAATAACGTAGTTCCTGGCGAAACAGAACGCGATAAAGGTTATTGGCGCGATGTGGGTTCAATTGACGCTTATTACGACGCTCATATGGATCTAGTTTCAATCCATCCAATCTTTAATCTCTACAACCGCGAATGGCCACTGCTCACAAACCCACCGTCACTGCCACCTGCAAAATTTAGTGAGGGTGGAATAGCGCAGGATTCAATCGTAGGTGCTGGTTCTATTATCGCCGGAGGCCATGTAAACAGAACAGTTATTTCACATGATGTACATGTCGGAGCAGGTGCATTCGTTGATGCCTCCGTTCTGATGCCATCGGTCAAGGTCGGCGACAAGGCGGTTATCCGCAGCGCAATCCTGGATAAGAGCGTTGTGGTTGATCCTGGTGCTCAGATTGGTGTCGATTTAGAACGCGATCGTTCTCGGTTTACCGTCTCTGATGGCGGAATAGTAATTGTTGGCAAGGGCGTACGAGTAACTGTTTAGCCAATCAATTTTTACTTCGCGAACCTATTTCTGTAGCGGCGAAATCAAGTGCCAACTTTGATGATGGAGTAGCTGCCACGGTCGCGAAGAAACCATGGATCATTCCGGGAAATTCTTTGTAGATGAAATCAGCACCGTCGCTCGTTAACTTCGCACAGTAATTCTCAGAATCACTTACAAGTGGATCGTATTGTGCGGTTATAACTATGGAAGGTGCAACCCCGGCAAGTGACTTGGCACGCATCGGTGCAGCATATGGATTGTTATCGTGTTGACTGCCTTGCAGGTATTGATCCCAAAACCACTGCATCGCTTGCGTTGTTAAGCCGTAATCCGTTGCTGCCTCAATGTAAGACTTAGTTGTGAAATCTCGGTCCAAGCAGGGATAAACGAGTAATTGATAAGTTAAGGCAACGTTTTCATCTCGCGCTTTTAGCGCAACTGCCGCTGCGAGATTTCCACCAGCGCTATCTCCTCCAACACCAATGCGATTCGGATCAATGCCGATCTCTTCGGCGTGCGCTTTTACCCAGAGAAGTCCTGCATAACAATCATCAAAGGGCGCTGGGAAAGGATGCTCTGGCGCTTTCTGATAATTAACGCTGATAATTACTGATCCGCTTTGATTTGCTAAGCGATGAAGAGCGGCATCATAAATATCTAGAAAATTTAATACCCAACCGCCACCATGGAAATAGACCATGGCCGGTGCGTTCTGATCTTGGTTTGGGCGGTAAATCCGAATTGGTAGGTCAGCAGTCGGACCTGGAATGAAGCGATTTGTTACGGAGAGAATTGGTTCTGGTACGCCAGCAAATGCTACGCGACTTTGCGTCAACTCACGAATGACAGCAACGGGGGCTTCCCATACCTGCGGTAGTCCTGCTGCTTTTTGATCCGCTAATTGTTTAACAATTTCTGGGGCTAATGACATAACTCATTTAACTCCAATTCTCGGTGCGATCGCGCAACGTGCGATAGCGCTCAACGACATCTGGTGTTGCAGTTGAAGATACCTTTTCTATCTTTCCAAGATCCCAAATAGGCGCGCTATCTCCACCAAGTAAAGCCCAAGCTGCTTGGCGGGCTGCGCCATTTGCTACATATTCTCCTGCTGGGGGAACAAGGACTTCACGACCGAAGAGCGCTGCAGCAATTTGTGAAACGGCTGGGTTCTTAGCCGCGCCACCAATCAAGATAATTCGCTTTACATTTACGCCTAACTTTTCTAAAGCATCAACAGCATCAACTAAACCGCAGAGCATTCCTTCGACCATTGCGCGAGCGATATCTGACGCATTTGAGTTATTTAAATTCATTCCGCTAAAGACACCAGTTGCATTCGGTCGGTTTGGGGTTCGCTCACCTTCGAAGTAAGGCAGCAGAGAGAGACCGTTGGCGCCAGGCTTTGCGCTGAGAGCAAGTGCTCCAACTTCGTCATGAGTTTTTCCAAGGATTCGAGTCGCTGCATCCAAGATACGCGCGGCATTTAAGGTGCAGACGAGAGGCAGGAAGCGACCTGTTGCATCAGCAAAACCGGCAACTTGGCCAGATGCGTCATGAGTTGGAGTATCGGAAACTGCAAAGGCGGTTCCGCTTGTGCCAAGTGAGACAACAACATCTCCGGCTTGCGCCTGAATGCCAAGAGCTGCGGCAGCGTTGTCACCGGCACCTGGCGCGATAGGAATTCCAGATGGCATTGTTCCGCCGAATTGCGCTGGCGAAATTACTTTTGGAAGATGAATTTCGCGATCAGTGCGAAGAACCTTTGCCAAGATATCGCGACGATATTGCGAAGTTGTTGGATCAAAGTAACCGGTACCCGATGCTTCGCTGCGATCTGTGAAAAGTTTTCCAAAATCTAGCGCATCGCCTTTTGTGTGTTGTATTTGCCACGATAACCAGTCATGGGGGAGAGCAACGCCAGCAACTTTCGCTGCATTATCTTTTTCGGTATCAGCAAGCCAACGCAATTTTGTAGCAGTAAATGATGCGACTAATACCGAACCAACTTGCTTGGCGGTTTCTGCATCTCCACCAAGTTCTTTATTTAGCGCAGTTGCAGCATCTGCAGATCGAGTGTCATTCCAGAGCAGAGCATCGCGAACTACCTTTCCATACGAATCCAATGCAACCATTCCATGTTGCTGTCCACCGATTGAGATCGCTGCTACATCTCTAAGGCCGCCGGCTGCTGCAATTGCAGTATCTAGCGCGTTCACCCAATGTTCAGGATTTACTTCTGTGCCATCTGGGTGTGTAGCGCGGCCTTCACGCACCAACTCGCCAGTAACGCCATCGCGGATGACCACCTTGCAAGATTGAGTAGATGAATCCACGCCCGCGATGAGTTTTCGGTTAGCCATGGGTAGAGGTTAGACTGTGCCTGTCAACGTTGACCACTTTTTCTCAAGTCTAAAATTCATTTTGGCTTAGATCTATAAATTTTTCGAACTGGAGTTTTCATGCGTATTGGCGTCCTAACAGGTGGCGGAGATTGCCCTGGTCTTAATGCGGTTATCCGCGCAGTAGTGCGTAAAGGTGTGAAGGAATATGGCCACGAATTTGTTGGCTTCCGCGATGGCTGGAAAGGCCCTCTCGAGAACTACACGATGGAACTCAATCTTGAGACAACCCGCGGCATCTTGCCTCGCGGCGGAACCATCCTTGGGTCATCCCGTACCAACCCATTTAAAATTGAAAATGGCGTAGAACGCATCAAGCAGAACCTTGCTGATCAAGGAATCGATGCGCTTATCGCAATTGGTGGCGAAGATACCCTCGGCGTTGCTACCAAGCTAGATGCGCTCGGTGTAAAGGTGATCGGCGTTCCAAAGACGATCGACAACGACCTTAACAATACCGATTACACATTTGGTTTCGATACTTCAGTAAACATTGCCGTTGAAGCGATCGATCGCCTACACACAACCGCCGAATCACATCACCGCGCACTTATCGTTGAAGTTATGGGCCGCCATGCTGGCTGGATCGCACTTCACTCAGGTATCGCAGGCGGAGCGGCTTGTATTTTGATCCCAGAAGTTAAATTCTCAGTAGATAAGGTCTGCGAATTAGTTGAGTCTCGCTTTAAGAGCAGCTACGCACCAATTATCGTCATTGCAGAAGGTGCAATTCCTCAAGATGGCGACATGATCACTAAGGATTCAGAGCTCGATGCCTTCGGTCACGTAAAGCTCTCAGGAATAGGCGAATGGCTTGCTAAGCAGATCGAAGCCAAGACCGGTAAAGAAGCGCGTACATCGGTACTCGGCCACATTCAACGTGGTGGAACACCAACAGCATTTGACCGCGTACTTGCTACTCGCTTCGGTTTGCAGGCGATCACTGCTGCATCTGAAGGCGACTGGGGAAAGATGGTGGCTCTTCACGGAACAGATATCGTCCGCGTTCCGCTTGCGACAGCAACCGAGAAGCTTAAGACCGTTCCTGTTGAGCGCTACAAGGAGTCAGAGATCTTCTTCGGATAATTCTCACCCGAGAAACTATCTGAGCAAACTACTCTTATCCTTATGATGAATTCACCCCAAAATTCACTAGACACTCTCTTCACCCCTGGCCTCGTTGCGGCGCAACAACCGCAGTGGCCAGGTGGTGTTGATGGTGCTCCTGTGAAATCAGCGGTAGCTCAATTGAAATCTTTCCCACCGCTGGTCTTTGCTGGCGAGTGCGATGATTTGAAGGCGAAGATTGCCGAAGCTGCTGCAGGGCGTGCATTCTGGTTACAAGGCGGAGATTGCGCTGAAACATTTGCAGCCGCGACTGCAGATTCAATTCGCAATCGCATCAAGACAATTTTGCAGATGGCCGCTGTATTGCAGTACTACTCGAGCCTGCCGGTCGTAAAAGTTGGCCGCATGGCTGGGCAATTTGCTAAGCCACGTTCCAATGATTTTGAAACGCGCGGAGATGTAACGCTTCCCGCCTACCGCGGAGATGCCGTTAATGATCTGGAATTCAACGAAGCATCACGTACACCAGATCCAGATCGCATGGTTCGCGTTTACAACACATCAGCTGCAACTCTTAACTTAGTTCGCGCCTTCACCCAAGGTGGTTTCGCCGATCTACGCCAAGTTCACGAGTGGAACAAGGGCTTTATCCGCGACTCTTCAGTTGGTGATCGATACGAACAAATGGCTCGCGAGATCGGTCGCGCCTTAGATTTTATGAAATCTGCAGGCGTTGACCCGGATTCATTTAAATCTGTTGATTTCTACTCCAGCCACGAAGCGTTGATCATGGAGTACGAGAAGGCGCTTACACGCATCGATTCACGCACCCAACTTCCTTACGATGTCTCAGCACACTTCTTATGGATCGGAGAACGAACTCGTCAACTAGATGGTGCACATATTGATTTTGCAGCTAAGGTTCGCAACCCAATCGGTGTGAAGCTTGGACCTAAATCAACAGTCGATGATGCACTCGCGTTGATCGATCGCCTTGATCCAAATCGCGAACCAGGTCGTCTTACCTTTATTACACGGATGGGTGCAGGAAAGATTCGCGAAGCACTGCCTGCACTTGTTGATGGCGTTACAAAATCTGGTGCACAAGTACTTTGGGTCTGCGATCCAATGCATGGCAATACCTTTGAAGCAGCAACTGGCTACAAGACCCGTCGCTTTGATGATGTTATGGATGAAGTTAAGGGATTCTTTGAAGTTCATAAGAGCCTAGGCACTCATCCAGGCGGTATCCATATCGAGTTAACAGGTGATGATGTCACTGAATGCCTCGGTGGCGGAGAGCAGATATCAGAAACTGATTTGGCTACACGTTACGAAAGCGCCTGCGACCCACGTCTTAACCATTCTCAGTCGCTAGAACTTGCCTTCTTAGTTGCTGAAATGTTACGCGATCGCTAATTTAGCGGACGTGGCACTGCAGATCTCGCAATACAAATCTCCAATTGGGGTTCTAAATCTAATTGCCGACGACCAAATACTTCTCGGTCTTAATCTTTCTAACGTGAAAGCGCTTAAGGACGGCCTTTCGCAAGATGATTATCAAAAGGGATTTAAAGAAGTATCTAAGATTCCAGTTATAACTGATTTACTGAGCGATTATTTCGCCGGAGATATATCTGCAATCAATGGCATCTCTGTGCGCCAACCCGGTGCGCCTTTTTCACAAGCAGCATGGAAAGCGATGCGCAAAGTAAAAGGTGGCAAGGTGCTGTCTTATGCCGATCTGGCAGATCGCGCTGGTTCACCAGATGCAGTGCGGGCGGCAGGTTCGGCATGCGCAAAGAATGCAATCGCTCTAGTAGTGCCATGCCATCGCATCGTAAAAACTGGGGGAGCGCTCGGTAATTATGCCTATGGGCTAAGTAAGAAAGAGTGGCTATTACGCCACGAGAACGCGCTTTAATATTTCAATTGCGCCAGCACATTGTTCATCATCAAAATCTAAATGCGTAACTAAACGAGCATACTTTGGACCAAGTGCGCTGATCCATAACCCGGCTTCACGGCAACGAGTTGCCAACTCTGCCGCTGTGTAAGGCGCGTTGGTTAAATCTAGTCCAACGATATTTGTCTCAACCAAAGCCGGATCTACAAATGATTTATCTATTGCAGAGATAGCAACAGCCAACTCTTTAGCGCGGCGATGATCTTCTGATAAGCGGGCAATATTGTGATCAAGTGCGTAATGGGCAGCACCTGCCAGCAAACCAACTTGGCGCATTCCGGCTCCATAACGCTTTCGCCAAACTCTAGCCTTAGCTACACGTTCCTTGGTGCTGAGCATTACTGATCCAATTGGTGCGCCTAACCCTTTAGATAGGCAGACGCTGATGGTGTCGAAGTACTTTCCGTATTCGTTGAATGCAACTCCACTTGCAACATGAGCGTTCCAGATTCGTGCACCATCTAGATGAAGGGCAACGCCAATTTCATCTGCTCCTTTTCGAAGCGCTTTAATTTCTTCAAGTGGTTGAATTGTTCCGCCACCAAAGTTGTGAGTATTTTCAACTGCAATCGCAGTGGTTGAAACTAAATAAGGACCCGAATTTGGACGGGCAATTTCTAGCGCATCTGCGGCAACCAACAAACCGTTTTTGGCGGGCCAAGTGCGCGTTGTAATTCCACTAAACACTGCAGCAGCGCCTAGTTCGGCGCGAACAATATGTGAATTGGTCTCGGCGATTAACTCTTCACCAGGTGCAACGAGCATGCGAATCGCCAACTGATTAGCCAGCGAGCCAGTTGGAGTAAAGACCCCAGCTTCTTTTCCAAAGAGGGCAGCAACTCGTTCTTCTAGTGAGTTAACTGTTGGATCATCGCTGTAAACATCATCGCCAACTTCAGCGCCGGCCATCGCTTGGCGCATCGCCTGTGATGGGCGAGTTACGGTATCGGAGCGAAGATCAATTGGGCTGGCCATGGCCCAAGCCTCTCACGCCTCTTTCATAACGATCAAATACATCGCAATTACAACCAAGATTCCACCAATTGATACTTGAAGCGAGAGAGATTCTCCACCAAACACCACAGCAAAGAGCGCAGCAAAGACAACTTCCATAGTCAGGATCACTGCAACCTTTGTTGAAGTCATATGTGCTTGTGACCAAGTTTGTACGATGAAGGCTACTGCGGTGCAAACAACCGCGGTGAAAACTACTACGCCCCAAACACCGGCATCTGGTGGCGTTTCATAACCTTGTCCGAGTGAGATCACGCCAGTTAAAAGTGCGCAGATAGATAACTGCACGATGGTTAGCGCGTAAGCATCGAGTCCAAAACTCCATTTACTCAAGGCGACGATATGTGCCGCAAAGGCGATGGCGCTAATAAAGACCAGCGCCTCACCAACTCCAACTGACCATCCTTGTAGCGATAAAAGTGCTAAACCAACAGTCGCCAGGACAACACAGAACCAAGTGAAAGCTCTAATTCGCTCTTTTAGAAAAATTGCCGCAATTAGTGGCGTGAGCACAACATAAAGTCCGGTAACAAAACCTGTGACCGCAGCTCCTGTACGTGCTAACCCGAGAGTTTGAAATATATATCCAGAGCCTAAGAAGAGACCCGCAAGAGAACCCTTTAGGACTAGTTCACGATTTAATTTCTGCAAAACGCTTGGGCGAATTAAGACCATAACTAAAACGGCCATTACAAAACGAGTTGCTAGAAAGCTATTAACCGCTTGACGTTCAATCGCAGGTTTCATCAATACGAAGGCACCACCCCAAGATGCTGACACTGCCAAAAGCGCCCAAGGTGCGAGCTTTAACTGGAGTTGATGGCGCGCATTCATCCGCGTAAACCTTTCAGGAGTTCGACCTCTTTACCGTGTTCAGGTTCCATTCCCGGAGTTTCCAAAATCAAGGGAGCGTTCTTAACTGCTGGGTGTTTAAGAAGTTCTTTAAATGGATCTACGCCTATAAACCCATCGCCAATATTTTGATGGCGATCCTTAAGTGCTCCACAAACATCCATTGAGTCATTGGCATGGATTAGCTGGATGCGCTCTGCGCCAGCAACTTCAACTAGCAAGTCGAGAGTCTCTTTCATGCCGCCTTTTTTTGCGATGTCATGGCCTGCTGCAAAGACGTGACAGGTATCGAGGCAGATACCAACTTTCGGGTGGTATTCGAGCGCCTTTAAGTAATACTCCAGATCCTCTAACCGCTTAACGAGCGATTGGCCCTGTCCAGCAGTTGGCTCGAGGAGCAGCATCGGAGCGTCATCAGTTAGCGCGTTAAGAATCGGCATCATTCCTTTATGGATCTGCTTCCATGCCTTATCAACGAAATCTTCGTTAACTGCAGATCCGGTATGAACTACAACGCCAAGTGCACCAATCTCTTTGCCGCGCTTTAACGAAAATTCAGTTGAAGCGAGCGAGTTCTTATATGTTCCTTCAGTCGGTGAACCTAAGTTAATTAGAAACGGTGCATGAACATAAACTTCAAGATCGAGCGTTGCTGCCTTTTCGCGAAATAGAGCATCTGCTTCATGATTGGTTTCGGGCATCGCCCAACCGCGTGGATTAGAGGTAAATACCTGAATCGCTTCGGCGCCGATGGTTTCGGCATATGCGATAGAGCGTTTGGCCATTCCACCAGTAGTCGGCGTATGTGCACCGATACGCGGTGAGGTTTTTGGCATTTGCCTACCCTACTGTGATCGTAACCGTGCTGCCACGTTTGACCTTCGTGCCGACCTTCGGAGCGATATTTGTGACTGACTTGACCTTCTTGGCACCAATCTTCTTTACAACAACTTTAAGTTCAAGATCAGTGAGAGCTGCACGCGCCTTTGCCTCAGTGAGCGAGAAGATATTAGGGATAAATACAAATTGTGATCCCTTAGAGATGGTTAAGGTGATTTTTTCACCCTTTGGAAGCGGTGCGCCACCAGATGGAACTTGGCTAATAACTGCCCCAGCTAAAACATTCTCACTGAATTGATCAACTGTTTCAACATCAAATCCAGCTTCAGTTAATTCGTTTAGCGCTTGGTCGGCTGACTTTCCAACGTAGGAGATAACATCAAGAGTCTCTACGCCTTTACTTACCAAGATATCAACTGTCGAATCGCGTTTAACTTTTGCACCTTGTTCAGGGCTAGACGAGATAACAAAACCTTTAGGTGTTCGATCGTTAAAGACTTCTTTTAACTCGCCCACCTTTATCGGAGATTTGGCTAATAGGTTGACTGCTGCTTCTGGCGTAAGTCCAGCTAGCATAGGAATTACATAACGCTCTGGACCTTTAGAGATGATCGCCTTAACTTGGCCGCCAGCATCAACTTTGCCGCCACCTGCAGGATCAGATTCGATAATTTGGCCTTCGCCAATTTCTTCATCAAATCGCTTTTCAGAGATAACTAGCGATAGCCCCAGTGAAGTAAGAGCATTTTGAGCCTGACTTTCAGTCGCTCCAACAATAGATGGCACAACAACTCGTGAACCCGGACCGATGAGTGCATACCAACCGAAGATTCCTAGCGAAACTGCAAGACCAGCTGCAATAAAGCGATTGCGGCGAACGCGCTTGCTAATTTTCTTACGCTTCTTAATCTGCGCTGTTGTTTCGCGCTTGGCAGTTTCGCGTTTTTCAGTGCCACTATTGGAATCTTCACGGTTATTTTTGAGTGCCAACGTTTTTTCCTTTTCAGCGCGCGCACGTTCACGGCGACTTGTTTTCTTTGATGCCGGGCGCATCGGAGCAATAGGTATATCTAGCTCAAAACTCATCTGTCTCTGATTTGGGTCAAGTGATTGTGCAATGGCACTTAACGCGGCGTGGAATTCGCCGGCATCTTTAGGACGACCATCGGGATCTGAATTTGTAGCGCGCTGAATCAATTGATCTAATTCGACGGGAATTCCATTTTTCTTCGTGCTCATCAGAGGCACACGTTCATTGACATGCATATAAGCGATTTGAATTGGTTCGTCTCCCGCGAAAGGTTTTTCGCCGGTAAAAATTTCGAATGCAGTTATACCTGCCGAGTAAACGTCGCTGCGCGCATCGGCGATTCCACGTTGAACTTGTTCGGGGGATAGGTAAGAGACGCTGCCAAGAACAACGCTGGATTCGGCGGTCAAAGTTGTGCCAAGTAGTGGCCCCTTAGCCAAACCAAAGTCAGCGATTTTGATGCGACCTTCTTTAGAGATCAGAATATTTTCAGGTTTGATATCGCGGTGGACGATCCCCACTTTGTGTGCTGCGGCGAGTGCGCTCAAAACTGGTAAGAGAAATTTGATCCCGTTGGCAACCGAGAGTGAGCCTTGCTCACTTAAATACTCACGTAGGGTGTGGCCTTCGACCATCTCCATTACGAGAAAGACTGCCGGAGTTCCGTTCTGATTCCATCCTTGATCTTGCACCGAAACAATATTCGGATGAGAAAGCGCTGCTGAAGCTTTCGCTTCGCGAATAAAACGTTCAACGAACTGTTCATCTTGGGCAAGATGGGGATGCATGATCTTGACTGCGACTTTGCGATCTAGGCGAGTATCAACTGCCTCATAAATGGTTGCCATGCCACCCGCCGCCATCTGGCGAAGGAGCTGATAGCGCCCATCAATTAGCTCGCCAGTTAGATCAGACATATCTGCAATTTTAGGTAGTCAGTATGAAATCCGCCTTTTCACGCGTTGAGTGTTGTAGGAAATATTCTGCTTGTGTCCTAAGCCACTTTTGCATCTGATCTTGAACCTGCAAACCATCTCGATTTATAACGCGCTTTAACCCATCTTCGGGGTCAATTTCCATCCAAATCAAAGCAGCTAATTGATCTTGGAGTGCGCTATCAGCGCTACCGACTCCTTCCAGAATCAGCAGATCTGAAACGGGTAGAACTTCACTTTCTTCAAAAGCAAACTTTTCCCAGTTATATCTCTGAATCCTGGCAGGAGATCTTTCTTGATGCTTTGCAACTAAATACTTAAGGAGCTCCGTTAAATCTCCGGTTAACGCGTTATCCCAGCCGTCATATAGGTCATCCATATGAATAACCTGAACCGACATTTTTGAAGACAGCGCTAAGAAAATCTCATGAGCCAAAGTTGTTTTACCAGCGCCGGCTGGCCCGTCTATGGCAATTATTGGGGAAATCTTGGCTTTACAGAGATCTTGCAGCGCTGCGATGAGCTCCATACCACTTGCTCCATCCCACTGCCGCGATAATCGTGAAGGTTACGTACAAGACTGTTGTAAATAGTAAATCTTGTGATGCATAAAGCGCCACATAACCAGCATCGACAACTAGCCAGATAATCCAACTTTCAAACTTTTCGTAGACCATCAAAATTTGAGCAGTCAATGAGCCGAAAAATAAGATGGCATCGGCATAAGTTGAAGCCGCACCCCAATATTTAAGTAACGGGGCTAGCGCCAGAGTTGCCAAGATAATCGCGATGACAATATAAGCGCGGTGGCTATTTTTTAATCTGCCCGGTTTGGCACCAGTTGGTTCCCAACCAAACCAGCCAGCAATGGCCGCAATAATAAAGATGATCTGAAGTGCAGCGCTGGCATATAACTCCCATTGAATAAATAAGATTCCATAAAGCACAGAGCTAACAGCCCACCAGGGCCAGGTAATTCGCTTACCGGTAACGCCAAGTGCAACTCCGATGAAAGAAGCCATCACAGCGATTAATTCAAGATAAGAGAGTTCATATTCCCAAATAGTTAAAAAAGTAGATGACATGGATTTTTCCTTTCCACATCCGCATTATCGGATGGGTCAAGCGGTCGATCTGGATTTCAGATCCTCTCAGCCGTATTAGCGGCTCCCGCATCTTTTACTTTAGCGCAAACGTGCTGCGATGGCGCTGATATATGCGGCTAACGCCACCCGTGCGCGGCGGGCAGTTGATGTCTTAGCCCGTTTGTTAAAGATGTCATAGCCAATCTTTTCTACTTCATCAACGATTCCGCAGTACAACTCACTTGCCGCGCGGATACATGGTTGGCTGGTTTTATCTAGAAGAGCAATCCCAGGCTCGGCCGCCCTTTGAAGTTGGCGAACACGCGCAATTTGAAATTTCAATGCGCTAATAATCTCGGGGGTTAGTTTGCGTCCTTCTAGCATTTGGCGGGTTACTCCATGTTCGGCAAGTTCTTGCAGCGGCAAGTAGATGCGACCGCGGTCTAAATCTTCACCGACATCGCGGATGAAGTTCGCAAGCTGGAAAGCAACGCCAAGGTTTTTGGCAGCCTCTAACGAATTAACAGTGTCTCCGCCCAAGATAGGCACCATCTGGAGCCCTATAACTGCGGCAGATCCGTATACGTACTCGTATAGATCATCAAATGTTTGGTACTCGGTGACAGTTAAGTCCATCTCCATCGAGTGTAAGAAATCTACGAAATGTTGGTGGGAGATTTCAAAGCGCTGCACCGTATCAATAAGTGCGCGACCAACGAGATCAGAACTATTGCCAGTTTCCAAACCGCGTAGAACTTCAGAACTCCAAGTGCGCAGAACTTCTGCCTTCTCTTGTGGAGTCAACGTTGAGGCTAAATCA
>JBEAMT010000110.1:0-3095 GCA_041165825.1 Actinomycetota bacterium
TTTCTGCGCAACCGCGATCGCCTCAAGGTGATTGAGGTTCATCTTCCAGTTGCCTGCCATAAGTGGCTTGCGCATTCTTTGCTCCTTCTAACTTGAGTATTGACTGGTTGTTTAATTCTAAAGGTCGAGCGCTGTTAAACCAGGAAGCTCTTTGCCTTCGAGATATTCAAGCGATGCGCCACCACCAGTTGAGATATAACCGAAAGCAGAGTCAGTGAATCCGAGCGCGCGCACTGCAGCAGCAGAGTCGCCACCACCGACGACCGAGATACCAGAGACTTCAGTTAACGCCTGCGCAACAACCTTGGTTCCATTAGCAAATGTTGGAAATTCAAAGACTCCCATAGGTCCATTCCAGAAAACAGTCTTGCAAGAACGAATCGCTGTCGCAAACGCCGCCGCCGAATCTGGACCGATATCGAGTCCCATCTGATCCGCAGGAATAGCATCTGCACTAACCAAAGTTGCCGGCGCATCGGATGCGAATGCTGGGGCTACCAAAATATCTGTTGGAAGAACTAACTTCACACCAGAATCTGCAGCCTGCTTAATTAAACCCTTAACGGTTTCAATGAGATCGGTCTCAACTAGAGATGTCCCAATCTCTTTTCCCTGTGCCGCTAAAAAGGTGAAAACCATTCCGCCGCCAATTGCCATCACATCTACCTTGCCAAGCAAATTAGAGATAACACCGATCTTGTCAGAAACCTTCGCTCCCCCAAGAACAACACCGTACGGGCGTTCTGGGTTTTGGGTTAACTTCTTTAGAACTTCTACTTCTGCTGCAACAAGAGTCCCGGCAACATGTGGCAGTAACTTTGGAAGATCAAAGACTGATGCATGTTTGCGGTGCACCGCACCGAAGCCATCTCCGACATAAGCATCTGCAAGTGCTGCCAACCCTTTGGCAAGAACTTGGCGCTCTGCTTCATCTTTTGAAGTTTCCGCAGCCGAGAAGCGAATGTTTTCTAGCAATAAAATCTCGCCAGCTTTGAGAGCCTCAGCTTTAGCGGTTACATCGCTACCGGTAACTTTTCCAGCAAATTGAACTGGTACGTCAAGAAGTTCAGATAACCGCTTTGCAACCGGTGCGAGTGAAAGTTCTGGCTTAGCCTCACCTTTTGGCCGACCCAGATGCGCTGCGATGACGATGCTGGCTCCATTTGCGAGAAGCGTTTTGATAGTCGGCAGCGAGGCGCGGATACGTCCATCGTCTGTGATTGCTCCATCTTTCAACGGAACATTTAAATCACAGCGAAGGAATACTCGCTTGCCAGCTACATCAAAGTTTTGAAGCGACATTAATTAAAGGTGGTGACTAGAGAGATTTGCCGACGAGGCCGACGAGATCAACTAGGCGATTTGAGTAACCCCATTCGTTGTCGTACCAACCAACGACCTTAACTTGGTTTCCGATTACCTTGGTTAGACCAGAATCGAAGATACAAGATGAAGGATCGGTGACGATATCGGAAGAGACGATTGGATCTGATGTGTAGGTGAGGTATCCCTTGAGCGCGCCGTTAGCAGCTGCCTTCATTGCAGCGTTGATCTCTTCAGCGGTTGCTTCCTTAGCAAGTTCAACTGTTAGATCTGTTGCAGAACCTGTTGGTACTGGAACGCGCATTGCGTAACCATCTAGCTTGCCCTTGAGCTCTGGCATTACCAACGAGATCGCCTTTGCAGCACCTGTTGATGTTGGGATCATATTTGTCGCTGCTGCACGTGAGCGGCGAAGATCCTTATGTGGGAAGTCAAGAATTACCTGGTCGTTTGTGTAGGCGTGAATTGTTGTCATCAAGCCCTTAACGATTCCCCAGTTATCCTGCAAAACCTTAGCCATTGGTGCAAGGCAGTTAGTTGTACATGAAGCATTTGAAATTACGTTGTGGTTCGCTGGGTCGTACTTATCGTGGTTTACACCCATAACAATGGTGATGTCTTCATCAGTTGCTGGTGCAGAGATGATTACCTTCTTTGCACCTGCTGTGATGTGCTTCTTAGCATCGGCAGCCTTTGTGAAGTGGCCAGTAGATTCGATAACGATATCTGCCTTAACTGATGCCCATGGAAGATTTGCTGGATCGCGATCTGCGAAAACTTTAATTGTCTTGCCACCAACGGTGAGTGTGTCTTCGGTGTGGCTTACTTCAAGTCCTAGGCGACCCAAGATTGAGTCGTACTTCAGGAGGTGAGCTAAAGTAGCGTTATCGGTTAGGTCGTTGATGCCTACGATATTGATATTTGGGTTGGTTAGCGCTGCGCGGAAGAAGTTACGACCGATACGTCCAAATCCATTAATTCCAACATTAATCACGTGAAAACCTCGCTCTAGAAAGTGTCAGGACCCGCTGCGGATCGATTTAAATTTCCCATCTGGATTTACGGCGCTAAAACTGCCACAACGCAGACTGCCACAACACTGGGGTCGTGGCTAACCTTACCAGCCGAGCGGGGTTACTTCTGCCCTTGCTACTTTTCGGTAGCGTTAATTGAGCAAGTCAGGCGATAAGCCCGCTTCAGTATCAGGAATACCGAGTTCAGCGGCGCGCTTATCGGCCATTGCGAGCAAGCGACGAATACGTCCTGCGATTGCATCCTTTGTCATCGGTGGAGATGCCAACGATCCAAGTTCCTCCAGGCTTGCCTGTCCGTGGCTAATGCGAAGTTCGCCAGCCTCTTTTAGATGATCAGGGATTTGGGGACCCAGAATTTCCATCGCTCGTTGTACGCGAGCAGCAGCTGCGACTGCAGCGCGTGCGGAGCGACGTAGATTAGCATCATCAAAATTTGCTAAGCGATTTGCAGTGGCGCGAACTTCGCGACGCATGCGACGTTCCTCCCATGCCAAGACACTTTCATGCGCACCAAGGCGAGTGAGTAGAACACCAATTGCATCACCATCTCGAATAACTACGCGATCAACGCCACGAACTTCGCGCGCCTTTGCAGTGATTCCCAAACGACGTGCAGCACCAACCAGAGCAAGCGCTGCTTCTGGACCTGGACAAGTAATTTCAAGCGAAGATGATCGACCCGGTTCGGTTAGTGAACCATGTGCAATAAATGCACCTCGCCAAGCAGCTTCGGCATCG
>JBEAMT010000111.1:0-6754 GCA_041165825.1 Actinomycetota bacterium
TGCCGCTGATGTGCGCAAGAATTTTGTGCCCATTAGTTAGTTCAACGCGAAACATTGCGTTAGGTAAAGCTTCTGCAACGGAACCTTCGATCTCGATGGCGCCATCTTTGCTAGCCACTAACACCCACTTCTGTTTCAAATTGAACCCGCGCCCGTTTGCGAGCGCGGTTGCACCCACCAAAAACCCTCAGGATTTTCGCTAGGCGCGAAGGAGCAGTCTAAAGGCTGCCCCCTTATAAAGGGAAATTGGCTAAATCGCCCCTATTGGACCCCTTAGACACGCCCAGCCTTTCGGGCGAAAAGGCGGATTTAGCTCTGGAAATCCTCGCGGCGAACCCAGGTGACTAAGACCCAAAGGGAACAGACCAGGGTCACGATCAGAGCTGGGAAATAGAAGATCTTGTCCACGAAGATGCCAATTGGCGGTGAGCCCGGCATCAAGCCACGAAGTGAGATTAATGAATAGGTAAGTGCTGCAGCCCATGTAAGCGATGAAAGCGTTGGTGGGCGCTTACCGGTAACCACCATGTAGGTCATGATCGTTACTGAAACCATCGCAGTGATCATGAGCAAAAGAATGATTGATACGAGCAACTTAGTTGAATTAGAACGTACCGCTTCAAATACTGAAGAAGATTGTCCATTATTGAATTCTTCAACTGCCATATCAAAAGACTTTGGATTATCCATAGTCACTGTTGTAAAGGCATCGTTCCAGAGCCCGTGAATCATATGGATATCAAAAGTATCGATCTTCTTGGTGTAATCAAGTGGCAAGATATTTAGCGTTGCTTGATCGCCGTTTTCCAAAGTACCGATTGCGCTCATTGGGATTTCAAATGAGTACTTATCCATTGGGTACCAGCCGACATCAGAACGAGGTCCTGCACCAGGTTGCTCATCTATCTGGACATCAAAGCCACCAGTTGGGATATCTTTTTTAAAACTATAGGTATTACTTCCGCCATTGCTTGCACCAATGACTGAGTCAACAATTAAGTCAACATCTTGGCTAGGAACCCAACCGCTTTTTAAGCGGAAGCCAACATCGTCGCTGTTTGGCCATGGCAAGACACGTGCGTTAGCAGTTCCTTCAAGAGGATTTACTCCTGTGATCTGCACCAGAAGTTCAAGGCGGTTATCTGAACTCATCTCTATCAACTTGTCATCAATAGCTGTTGCATCACCTGCTGGGCTTTGAGAAATAAGAACTACAATGCCAAGGTAGGCAACCGTAATCAATATAAAGGTCTGAAAGAACTTGGTGCGAAAAACCTTCACTTAACCCTCTATTTCTTCTTAAAGCCGGCAGGACACTTTGGTTTTACCGAAGTTACCTTTTTAATTGTTTTACCTTTAACGCAGGTAATTGTGACAGCCTTCGCTACTGGTTTAGCAGAGGCGCTCGGGGTAGGTGTTGGTGATGGAGCAGGCGGTGGTGCATCTTGCTCAAGTTTTACCTTGATTGTTGGTGATGAATAAGTAAATCCGCCAGCAGATAAATAGAGCCAACCATTTTTCTCGCCGATGATCTCTGTGGCCACTTTTTGATTGCCTTGATCGTTAACGACAGAAAGCTCAGCTCTGATTGGTGCGCTCGTAAATCCATACACGCAACGGGCAACATCAGAACGCATAATCAAGTCATAAGTACCTAGAAACTCATCACCTTTCGTTGTGAAGTGAGGCGCTGAAACCTGGTATTCAAGGGTGCCTTCACTCTTATTTAGAGATGGCGGCCCAGCGGAATATTGAGTTGCATTTGTCGTGACAATTCCAGTTACACCTTTATCACCACTGGTAAAGCATCGCGAAGCGCCCTGGGTTTCACTCTCATCAAGTGTGCGAACTGACCATGTACCCATGAGAGTTGTTGCCTTGTCCCCCACAAACGGCAGCCAAAGCTTTAATTGATCCATGCCGAATTTACTTGAAGCAGTCGGGGCGATGATCACATTTCTAGTCAGTGGATCCTCTGTGCAAGCGCTTCGCCCACAACCTTGAGGTGCTCCGTTTGAGTTTGAAGACCGGAGTGCAACCTCAGGTTTGTAGCCACCAGTTTTGAAGTCATACTCATCTTTGAGGGCTTGTGGCATTTCTGGATAGCGATACATTTTATAAACAACGGGAACAGCTACTGGATTAGCAGCAATATAGAAGGAATATCCACTGCTGATTTCAGTAAAAGAAACATCAGGCTTTGCGATTCTGCCGTGTAACCAACCCTTTGGCTTATTCTGAAGTTTCAGCTTTATATAAAACTTCTTATCTGCTGGAAATGCATATCTCTGAGCACAGAGTCTTTCCTTTGCGCTGCCTGCCACACAGAAGCTGGAACCAGAAAAACCGAAGCTTGCAAATCGCCATTGACCAACTGGATGTCCTGATCCACCGTTAGTTTCTTTAGACATACCGGAATCAATTTCCTGGATCGCAGTATCACCGGACTCAAGTTTGACTGGGTAAATTTCAACATTTAGCGACTGCAAATCAGCGCCAGAACTTTTATTTAGAGTTCCAGAAGTCAGTGCAGATACGTAGTACAAAGTTCCACCATCGTGCGGCGCACTCGGCAGATCAAAAATACTTCCCGTTGCTCCAAACGGTAACTTTAACTTTTCGGAGGCTTCAAACTTATTCAGCGCTTCGTTTGGAAAATACCTCGAAAATGAAGCTTTAGTTGTGTCTCCACTGGCGCCAATAACTCCAAAATCTTCAATGCAATAAACCATACTTATCGTTCCGCAAACAGGCAGCATCGAGTTAAAACCCAGTGATCCTGCGGTGCAATTTGGGTCCTCAGCACTCTTACAAGTTGGATCCGCATATGCATCACTTTGATATTTCTGAAAATCGATCAAATATGAGGCTGGAGTTCCTGGAGGGGAATCCAAGAATCGCTGGATGTGCATGCCACGGTCAGCATCGTTAGGAATCGACCAACTTCTGCCAGGGTCACCAACGGTTTCACCCGCAGCAACCACTGCAGATGAGCTTCCAAATACAAATGCGATTGCAACGATTATTGAGGTTATCTTTTTCATATCTCTATCTCTTCTTATATCCGGTTGGGCACTTTGGATTGACTGCAGTAACTTTCTTAGTTGTTTTGCCCTTTACGCATGTGATTGAAATCCGCTTTGCCGCTGCCGGCTTTGATGATGCAGAAGGCGTTGCAGAAGGCGTAGGTGTTGGATTTGATACGGGAACTTCTTTCTCCTGTGAAAGCTTTACCTTCACTGTTGGATTTGAGAAAGTGAAACCGTAGGCCGCTAACCGGAGCCAGCCGTTCTTCTCATTCACTACGGTAGTTGCGACACTCGCTTCACCTGTTTCATTAACAATAGAAATACTTGCCTGGATCGGTGCGCTAGTGAAGTTGTAGAGACAACGTGCAACTTCAGAGCTAACTTGCAAGTCGTAGGATCCCTTAAAAACTTCGCCCTTTGACGTTAAATGTGGTGCACCTACTTTGTACTCTAGAGTTCCTAGTTCTTTATTAAAAGATGGTGGTCCTCCTGAGTACATCATCGCATTTGTAGTCACAACTCCGATAAATTTCGATGAATCTTTGAAGCATTCAGCAGAGCTACTTGGAACATCCAAGCTTCGAGCTGTCCAGAATCCTGGCGAAGCATTTGCCTTGTCTTTGATGTAGTTGTTCCAAAGTGCATACTCCATGAAAGTATCCTGGTTATCTGGAGCTGGCATGGAAAGCTGATTACGGCGCCCCGTTGGCCCCTGTTCTCCATATGACATTCCGCTTTGCTTCTTATAAAAAGCTCGCATGTTCTCTGGAAGCGAGGCATAAGGCTCGGTTACACCAATCACAGGTACGACAACTGGTTCGCCAGATATCGAAAGCTCAACCCCAGAATTCACTTTTGTAATTGAAACTTCAGGGGATTTAATTCGTCCGTGAATCCAGCCAGTTGGAGAAGTGCTTAATCTAACTTTTAATATAAACCTATATCCTGAAGGGAAAGATTGCTTTGCAGCACATGCACCTTCTTCAATCGAGGCACATATTTTGACGTTGTCTGCACTCCGATGAAGCATTTCTCCACCACACGCCAGCGCTAATTGGACACACGCGATCGGATCTTTGCCACGTGCATCTAACTTTTGAAAACGGCCATATCTGCCTGGTTTGATCGTCACCGGTGAAATGAAAGATGAGTAAGAATAAAAACTGAATTTATCTTGCTTATTGGACACACCTCCACGTAACGTGAAGTTAACTAAGTACTCATCTGTTCCGCCACCATTTAATACACCAGGAATTTTCCATAAACTAGGACTGCTTCCTTGGGGAAGATTTCTTGATGGCGCAGCCGGAAAATCGGTGAAACCAGCATCAGGAAGATTCCTTATATATGAAGCACGCTTCTCGTCACCATTTGCTGAGATTGCAGAAATTTCCTCAACACAGTTTGTGTCGGTTTCATTTACACACTTAGGTAAAATGGCATCAAAGTACATACTCTCTGCTGGGCCACAGAATTCGTCATTAATTGTTGCGCAGTATCTAACCTGGGATTGATCGTTTGAAGAACCAAGGTTGGTGCCCAGAACCGATGTATTTTCGGCTATTTGAAGATTTTCTTGAATAACGATTCCTTGATTTTCTGATGCTTGAGGTACGTTTGCAGTTGGAATTGACCATTGTTCATCAGGAATGTCAGCTCCCAACGCTGGGATGGACAAACCTGATAGAACTACTAAGGACAGTACTGTGGCAATTAACTTTTTTTTCATTTCTTTTTATATCCCACCGGACATTTTGGATTGACTGCGGTAACTTTCTTAGTTGTTTTTCCTTTGATACAGGTAATTGAGGTTTTCTTTGCAGCTGTGGGTTTTGCGGTTGCGCTAGGCGTTGGAGAAGGTGAAGGCGCAGGTATTGCTGCCTCTTGAGAAAGTTTTACTTTGATCTTTGGTGTGGAGAATGTAAATCCAGCAGCAGTCATTTTCAACCAACCATCACTTTCATTGATAATCGTAGTTGCCACTGATGGAGTGCCGTCTGAGCTAGAGACTTCGATCTTTGCTTGGATGGGTGCCGATCCAAATCCATACAAACAACGAGCAATATCCGACCGCAGATTTAGTTGATAATAACCTTTGAATAATTCGCCCTTTGAATCAAAGTGCGAAGCGCCAACTGTGTAGTTAAGCGATTGTTCGGCTTGATCAAATTTAGGTGGTCCATCACTATAAACAACCGCATTGGTACCGATTACACCCGTGAATCCCTTGCCTCTTACACAGTTCTGGGAATCAAGCGGGAGTTCACCACGAATAGTCTGGGCAACCCAGAAAGTACGCATAGCAGCTGCTTTGTCATTTAAAAGGGGTAGCCATAAATTCATTTCATTGATGGCGTAATCTCCGGCAACTTCTGACTTTGTAAGTAATGTGCGTGAATATAAATCTTTGGTTATAAAGTCTTCTGAATTTCTAGAAGTGCCGCCTGCTCCAACCGGATACAGATCTTTTACTTTCTGAGGAAGATCTCCCCATTTAACCCATCCGTAAACAGATGGGATACTCAATGGTTTTGCCGAAATTTCTACAGTCTGCGAATTATCTGCTGCTGTTGACATGATGATATTGGCATCTTTCATACGTCCATGTAGCCATCCTTGTACAGGTTGGCTTAAGCGCACTTTAAGAACGACTGTCTTTTCTAAATCAAATGGCAAACGATATCCGCACGCTCCTTCTTCAGCGATCTGACATCCCTTTTCTACAAAGACTGTGTTCCATCCCTGGGAATAGCCTGCGCCACGTTTAGTCACGTTTGCAATTGGAGCTTGGTAATCGACTCCTTTAACCTCTTTGACTGGCTGTATCGCAGCCATAAATGAACCAAACATGGTCTTAGTCGCATTTCTGCGGATATCTAGATATCCGTTTACTCCAACGCTTAGCGCGTAAGTTTCTACTACACCTTTGCTATTGGTAATTGTCCAGGTATTCGGACCGTATCCAGTCGGAAGATGTTTTGAAGCATCGCCTTGGAACACTGGACGCGGAACCCAGTTTCTTTGGAAAGTTGCCTGATTTACGGAACCATCTTCATTCTTAATGCTAAAAGAATCAATGCAATTCGTGTCAGAGTCGCTCAAGCACTTTGTAAAGATTGAAGTAAATGTAAATCCATTTAGCTCCGGGAATGAGCATTCCTTAGCCTCGAGTGAATCGCAAAGTGACATTTTCTCTATGTAATCAGGCCCTGACGCTCCCCCAACTGCGTATAAAGAACTTGGCTGCGAGTAAGCGATTGAGTTATCGGAGTTGTACCCCATCCAACCTGCCTCTTGCTTAACAGATGGATAGAAGTTTTCTTCAGGTATTTCGCCTATGGCTGGGGCGCTAGCTGAAATCGTCAGCGCAAAAATCGCAAAGAAGTTCACGAAACGTTTCACTTTACCCCCAGATTGAAAAGTTATTTACCTGTTGTGTGACGAAGATCGTTCCCGATCGCTGAGTGAATAGCGATCGGGAACGATTTGCCCTCGTTCATCTATATGGAAGAAGTGTCGAAACTACTTCTTCTTATAACCTGCTGGACATGCTGGCTTAACTGCAGTGATTTTCTTTACAGCCTTGCCCTTAACGCATGTGATGGTTGTCTTGTTCAAGATCTTGGCAGCAGGCTTGTAGCCCTTCTTGATGCCGATCTTGAGCTTTGGACGTGAGTATTCAAAGCCAGATACATCGATGATGATTCGGCCGTTCTTCACGCTGA
>JBEAMT010000112.1:0-14024 GCA_041165825.1 Actinomycetota bacterium
CATCTGGGCTTTTGGGTCGCCAATATTTGCACCCAGTGAAATGACTGCCTTCATCGCGAAATAGTGACCGAGATATCTTTTACTTGTGCCGATACCGGCGCCTGTGGTTTATGAACGGTAACTGTTACACCAGCGACCTGGGGAAAATCCTCTTTGATTCTTTCTGCAATACGTCCGGCAAGTTTTTCAATCAGTGAAACAGGGTCTGTCGTAATCTCTTCAACCACTAAATCAGTCACTTCTGCATAGTTAATTGTGTCTTTAACATCATCGCTAAAAATAGCGCGGGTTAGATCAGTCTCGAGTTCTACATCAACATAAAAATCTTGGCCGTTAGCTCGTTCGGATTCGAAGACCCCGTGATATCCAAAGCCTTTGATCCCATCAATACGAATCAAATCAGCCATGGTTTAGAACTAAATCCTTATGTGGTTTCACACTATGAACTCTAACTGCCCAGATATTTTTATCAAGTAAAGATTCTGTAAGAGCGATAGTTGCGCTTTCGCGCTCATCAGGAGTGCTGCCCCCAAGAAAACGTTTACGAGATCCCCCAATTAAGACCGGATAACCAAGATCTGTAAACTCGTTTAATCGCTTGAGGATTTCCCAGTTATGTTCGGCCTCTTTAGAAAAGCCTAGGCCGGGATCAATTATCAAGTTATTTCGTGCGATTCCGGCCTTGATCGCTTGATCGATCTGTATCTGCGTCTCAGCGATCACTTCTTTAACTACATCACTGTATGTTGCAAGTGAGTTCATATCTTTAGAGTGGCTACGCCAATGCATCAAAATATATGGGCAACCCATTTCAGCAACGCTCTCGTGCATTAGATCATCAGCAAGTCCGCCGCTAACGTCATTTACGATACTTGCACCTGATTCTATGGCGAGAGCAGCAGTTTCTGCGCGCATGGTGTCGATACTTATCGGCACTCCAGTTTGTGAAAGTTTTTTGATTACTGGAATTACTCGTGATTGCTCTTCTGCTGCGGATACCCGATCTGCTCCTGGTCGCGTTGATTCACCACCGATATCAATAATGTCTACGCCTTCAGCGATCATTTCAAGACCGCGCGCAACCGCCTTTTCATATGTGTCATGGAGCCCACCGTCAGCAAAAGAATCTGGTGTGACATTTAAAATGCCCATGATCTTCATGATTTATCTTTTGATTTATCGAATTAGTTAGTGATTGGTGATCAAACTGATTGCTTCAGCGCGTGTTGCTGGATCACGCAGAACCCCACGGACCGCACTTGTGGTTGTGCGAGCTTGAGATTTACGAACCCCGCGCATCGACATACACAAATGTTCGCAATCAATAATTACGATTACGCCCATCGGATCGAGAATTTTTACCATCGCATCTGCAATTTGAGTTGTTAAACGCTCTTGCACTTGTGGGCGACGGGCAAATAAATCAACTAAGCGTGCGACTTTAGAAAGTCCAGTTATCTTTCCGCGCGGGATATATCCAACATGTGCGACTCCGTGGAATGGAGTTAAGTGGTGCTCGCAATGTGAAAAGACTTCGATATCACGAATGATTACCAACTCTTCATGGCCGATATCAAAAGTAGTTGTTAATACCTCTTCGGGAGACTTCCAGAGTCCTTCAAAGTTTTCTTTAAAGGCACGGGCGACGCGGGCTGGCGTTTCTTTTAAACCCTCGCGATCTGGATCTTCGCCGAGTGCAAGAAGTAGCTCGCGCACTGCAGCGGTAGCGCGCACTTCATCGTAAGGATGTAGTGCTCGCCCATCTTCAGGACCCATTGAAACCGGAGTTACATCGTTCACGCTTGATCGGTATCTTTCTTTGCGCTCTTGCGAACACGTGATGGCTTCTTTTCTGCAACTGGTTCAACGACTAAACGTTCTGGCACAGCAACAGGCGGCTGTTGTGATGGCGTGCGAGTTGCCGAACCTGTCCAAGCGGGACGTCTTGGCCAAGAGTTAACTTTCTTAAATATCTGGGCGATTTCTTCTTTATTTAATGTTTCAACTTCAAGGAGCCTTACAACCATGGCATCGAGAGTTGCACGATTTTCGACCAAGATATCGAAGGCTTCTTGGTGTGCATTCTCAATAAGTTTACGAATTTCTGCATCAACTGTCGCAGCAACGCTCTCAGAATAATCACGTTGATGACCATAGTCGCGACCCATAAATGGTTCTGATGCATCAGATCCGAGTTTGATGGCGCCGATTGCTTCGGTCATTCCATATTGAGTAACCATGGCGCGCGCTAAAGCAGTTGCTTTTTCAATATCGTTAGATGCGCCAGTTGAAGGGTCGTGGAAAATTAACTCTTCAGCAGCGCGACCACCCAGAGAGTATGCAAGTTGATCTAGCAATTGGTTACGAGTAGTTGAGTACTTGTCATCATCTGGCAGAACCATTGTGTAGCCGAGTGCGCGACCGCGCGGCATGATCGTGACCTTGTGCACTGGATCAGTATGTGGAAGCGCATGCGCCACAAGTGCGTGGCCAGCTTCGTGATATGCAGTAACACGACGTTCGTCATCGGACATAATCCTTGATTTACGCTGCGGGCCAGCCATCACGCGATCAATTGCTTCATCAATCTGGCTATATGAAATTACCTTCTTCTCTTCACGTGCTGCAAGAAGTGCCGCTTCATTAAGAACATTTGCTAGGTCTGCACCTGTAAATCCTGGTGTGCGACGAGCATAAGTAATCAGATCTACCTCATCTGATAGTGGCTTGGTCTTGGCATGTACTTTTAGAATTTCTTCACGGCCCTTTAGATCCGGACGATCAACTGCAATCTGGCGATCAAAACGACCTGGACGTAGTAATGCAGGATCTAGCACATCTGGTCGGTTAGTCGCTGCTATCAAAATAACTTGACCGCCGGTTTCAAAGCCATCCATTTCAACAAGCAGTTGGTTGAGTGTTTGTTCACGCTCGTCATGACCGCCACCCATACCAGCGCCGCGTTGGCGACCAACCGCATCAATTTCATCTACAAAGACAATTGCCGGCGCATTCGTTTTTGCTTGCGCAAATAAATCGCGAACGCGAGCTGCACCAACGCCAACAAACATTTCAACGAAATCTGAACCCGATATTGAATAGAAAGGAACTTTTGCTTCTCCTGCTACCGCGCGAGCAAGAAGTGTCTTACCTGTTCCGGGAGGGCCATAGAGCAGAACGCCCTTTGGAATCTTCGCGCCAAGGAGCGCGTACTTAGGCGGATTGGCTAAGAAATCTTTGATCTCTTCGAGTTCAGCGATCGCTTCATCAGCGCCTGCTACATCCGCAAAGGTATTTTGTGGAACATCGCTATCTTGTAATTTGGCTCGAGATTTTCCGAAGGAGAAGACGCGACTTCCGCCTTGTGCTCGGCTCATTAAGAAGAAGAACAAGAATCCAATTAAGAGAATTGGGAAGATTGAGAAAAAGAAAGAGACGAAGATTGATTGTGAAGCAACTTCAACGGTCCAGCCTTTAGTTGGTGAATTTGCGCTTAAAGCATCGATAAGTGTTGGTTCTTGGCGCGCAATATATGAGGCTTCAACTTTGCTATCACCCTTGATTAAAACACCAGGCTTTAGGATCAAACGTATCTTCTGTGACCTATCTACTAGGACAGCAGATTCGACTTCAGATTGCGAAATTGCGGCAAGCGCACGTGAAGTATCAATTTGTGTGTAGCGGTTGCCGGCGCCAGTTATTTGACCAAAGATCGTAACCGCAAGAATCGCTACGACTATCCAAAAAAGTGGGCCGCGGAAGAACTTTTGTGCGCGCGTAGTTGGCGCTTTCTTAGGAGGCTTCTTATCCTTTTTTGGCGCTGTTGAACTTTTCTTCTTCAGCAAACCCTTGCCATCAATTTTCTTCTTATCCATTAGTGAAGGGGCCGTCCTTACGAGTACATGTGCTTGGCAAGCACACCGATAAATGAAAGATTGCGATACTTCTCATTAAAATCAAGGCCGTAACCGACTACGAAATCCTTTGGAATATCAAAACCAACATATTTGCATTCAACTTCAACTTTGGCGGCTTCTGGCTTGCGCAAAATGGCAAGAATTTCAACGCTGGCCGCACCACGTGACATTAAGTTGGCGCGCAACCAAGAGAGCGTTAAACCAGAATCCACAATATCTTCAACGATCAAAATATTACGCCCGGTGATGTCACGGTCTAGATCTTTCAAAATGCGGACGACGCCGCTTGATTTTGTACCGGAACCATATGAAGAAACAGCCATCCAATCCATTTCGATATGGCGTTGCATAGCTCGAGTTAAATCAGCCATCGCCATGATTGCACCTTTTAGAACCCCTACAAGAAGTAAGTCGCGATCTTTGTAATCTGCATCAACGCGGGCAGCAAGCTCTGCAACTTTCTCGCGAAGTTCAACTTCAGTAACGATTACGCGTTCTACATCTGTTCCGACTGCAGCTAGATCCACTTAAGGACTCCTTCATATGGGTTAGCAGGTGATCAATTGGGACGGGCTAAGAGCGAAAGTCTGCCCGAAATTCGGGCAACCTTCACACCACCCGGCAGGCTCGATTCACCCTGCCCACGCCAAGAAGTGACCAGCGCCTCAACGGCGGCGAGGTGATCTGCGCTTATTGAGCCGCTTGGAGCCCCAGCTGCATAGATCGCCGCCCGCAAAATCCTTGATCGAATCGCCCTAGGAAGTTCGGCAAGGGCTGCGCAATCTAGATCTTTCAGGTCTACTCGCGAGATAACTGCTTGCGCCATCTCATCTAAAGCATCGGCATCATCACGCAAGATTGCTGCGCTGCGAGAAAGCGCTGCTGCAATACCTGGGCCGATCTCTGATTCCATCACTGGTAAAACTTTATTTCGAACTTTAACGCGAGTGAACTTTTCATTTTCATTATGTGGATCGTTCCAGGGTTGCAGTTTTGCTTCAGCACATGCCGCAACTGTTTGTTCACGAGTTAGGTTTAAAAGTGGTCGCGCATACTTTCCATTAACAACTGCCATTCCAGAAAGTGAACGGGTACCAGAACCACGTGCTAATCCAAGCAGAACTGTTTCTGCTTGGTCATCGCGGGTATGTCCCAAGAAGATTTGCGCAGCGCCAAATGCATGTGCAACAGAATCAAGTGCTGCATATCGCGCGTTGCGCGCATCGGCTTCTAGTCCAGATTTTTCCACGACATCAACTTTTTCAATTAATACTTCTTGATAGCCCATATCTTTTAAAACGCTTTGTACTTTCTTAGCTTGATCTGCCGAACCACTTTGTAACTGATGATCAACGGTTACGCCAATTAGGGTGATTGCTAACTCGGGAGCTTCGTTAATGAGGGCATAGGCAAGAGCAAGTGAATCTGCTCCGCCAGACACAGCAACGAGCGCAGAATCGCCCGCAGTTAAATTTTCTAAGAATGGCCGGACAGCGTTTCGCAGGTCAACGAGAGCGCTGGTCATGCGCTAACTCTAGACCCGACCACCAAATGGCATAAGCCCCTTAATGCTGTAAATATTTGAGTAAAGCAATCCCTTACCCTTTGAGTTTGCTTCCCACATCATTCCGTTACCGGCATAAATTGTGATGTGGTGGATCGATGAAATTGTTCCCTTGTATGAGTAGAACAATAAATCGCCTGGAACAAGTTCATCTAGCGTTACATGCTTTGTATAGCCCGCATAAAGCGATGAGTTGAGACGATCCCAGTTTGGCCAACCTAGACCAGCTGCTCTATATGCGGCATAAACTAAGCCAGAGCAATCAAAAGAGTTGGGTCCTTCTGATCCCCAAATGTATGGCTTGCGTGCCAATACTTGCTTCTTGGCGAATGCAACGGCGATTTCACGTTGCGCTTCGGTAGTACGAATTGTCGAACGTCCCTTGAATCCAGTATTTGCCCAAACTTTTTTCTGACCCGCGGTATTTGCTGCCGTGTTTGCTTGGCTTTCTTCAAGCAAGGCAAGTGCACGCTGTTGTTCGAGAGTAATTCGTACTCGCTTAGCACTTGCTAACTCGCGCGCTAACTTATCTTGAATAGCCTGCAACTTATCTACTTCTTTTTGCTGAAGTGCTCTTGCATCATCTGCAATCTTCTTGGCATTGGCAACTTTTGCAGTGGCTGTTTCTTGAACAACCTTGGCGGCATCTGCTTTTACCTTTGCTTCGCGCGCCACAATTTCGGCCGCTTTATAACGATCAAGCGCCATTGTGTTCTGAACACCCAACTTATCTAAAGTTGAAATCTGATCAATCAAATCTTGAGGACCATTTGCGCTAAGCAGTGGTTCAATATCGGTCATCGATCCACCCATGATGTAGGCATTCGCAGCCAGCTTTCCGATAACGCGATGCGCTTGCGCAACTGCCTCCTGTGTTTCGCGAGCATATTCCGCGGCAGCGACGGCAGCAGCGGTTGCAACTGCTAGCTCTCTTTTAGCCTTTACATAAAGAGCCTGCGCGGCATTTGCTTTTGCGGTCAGAGTTCTAAGTGTTTGATTTGCTGCGGCTAATTTCTTTGCAGCCGATTCTGCAGCTTTCCGCTTCGCTGCCTCTGCCTTCTTCGCTGCTTCAATCTGTGCCAGGGTTGGTTTAGGAGTAGCTGCAATTGCAGGAGTCATCGGCAGCGCAAGCCCAAAAATTACGGCTAGCGCTAGCGCTTTTCTGCGATACAACACAAAACCCCCATGAGTTAAGGCTCCAGAATAAGTGAGCAACCTGTGTAACTCATTAAAAGTTGGTAAGTGTCGCTAGTTGGCTACATCTCTTTTTGTAAACAGAACTGTCGCAATAACCAACGCAACTCCCACATAAATCCCAGAAAGTGAAAGTGCATGCGTATAAGTAATTGTTTCGGTACCGCCAGCGGCGACTGTGGCTAACTGACTTCCAGGTAACCATTCCAAGGTGCTGGCTTTAACGGCCCCCACAATGTTTTCCACGATTAGCAACCAAAGCACGCCCAGTGAAATGGAGCTAATTGGAGAGCGCAAGAGAATTCCTAGAACCATTCCGATGATTCCAAATCCAAGAATCGAAATGAAAACATTTAATAAGGTCTGAGCTATCTCAAGACGTCCATCGCTGTTAAACCAGAGGTCCGTGCTGACGTCTTTGCTTCCAGCGAGAGAATACGAGACTCCGATTGAAATTACTGCACCAACTAAAGTCATAATGACTGCAAAGGCTTTCATCGATGCCAATTTTCCGATTAGCAAGCGGATACGACCTGGCTGGCGAACCAATAGATTGCGAAGGGTGCCCAGTGAGTACTCCTGCGCGGTCTGGGCTGCAAATACGCAGAGCGCGATAATGCCGAGGAGATTTCCGATACTCGTGAAAGCCTGAGTGGACCCGCTAGATAGCGAGAGCATTTCGCGAGTAATGCGAACACCACGATCACCATTGCCTTGCGGTGAATCAATTAGTAAGAAGAGAAGTGACGAGACCAGCACGCTAAAGAATGCCACTGCTCCTAGCGTTCCTAAAAGCAAAGTTGGGCGACGAAGTTTGCGCCACTCGGCAAAGAAGATTCTAATCAGGCTGCCGATCATTTCTGATCTCCTGTCATTTCAAAGAATGTTTCTTCGAGGTTAGGTAGTTGTGGTGAAAGTTGGGTAAGCAATATTCCAGCTTCGAATGCCATTTTGTTCAGAACACCCGCCCACTCGGCAGGTCCTTCAATATGGGCAACTCCGTCGCGAATATGAGCCTTATGTCCGGCGATTTCGGCGAGAGCAATAATTTTCTCGAGGTCACCTTTATTTTCGGTTTTTACCAACATAAATGGTTGCTGTGCATCGAAGAGATCTTGCATTGGTCCAGCAAAAACCACTTCGCCCTTTCGCAACATAACTAAGTACTCGCTGATGATTTCCAATTCTGAAAGTAAATGTGATGAAACAAATACAGTCGTTCCGCTATCTGCGAGCGAGCGAAGAAGTTGGCGAATCTCTTGAATTCCTTCTGGATCTAAACCATTGGTTGGCTCATCTAAAATTAATAGTTTTGGATTAGGCAGTAGCGCAGCTGCAATACCTAGGCGCTGTTTCATGCCAAGTGAATAAGTCTTATATTTCGATTTTCCGCGATCTGCTAACCCAACTTGTGCAAGCAATTGATCCACGCGCTCGAGCGGAAAACCCCCCAGAGTTGCTAGAACCTTAAGATTTTCTGCGCCAGATAGCGCAGGATAGAAAGCTGGGCCTTCAATCATCGCTCCAACTTGAGACAGGTATTTCTCTGGCGAAGTAATTGGCTCGCCCAAAATACGACCCGTGCCACCGCTAGGTGAGATAAGGCCGAGCAACATCCGGATTGTCGTTGTCTTTCCAGCGCCATTTGGGCCGACGAATCCGCAGATAGTTCCGGCTGGTACTTGAAAATTTGTGTGTGAAACGGCAAAGCCCGAGTCATATTTCTTACTTAAATCACTTACAGAGATCGCTAATTGAGGCATTTACGCAATATAGCAAATGCACCTTAGAATTATCTGCGTGAGCAATGAAATATGGGGTTATCAACCGACCAATCAACGCCCTGCGCCAGATTGGGAAGTTAATCCACAAACAGCAGCTGTGCGCTCTGGACTTGCTCGTTCTGGTTTCGGTGAAACTTCCGAAGCGCTTTATTTAAATAGTGGATTCACATATTCATCAGCGCAAGAAGCATTCGACTCTTTTGCAGATGAAACAGATCATTACCTATACAGCCGTTTTCATAATCCAACTGTTCAGATGTTTGAAAAGCGTTTGGCGGCAATTGAAGGCGCTGAATATTGCGTTGCGACGGGTTCAGGAATGTCGGCGATGTTTGCTTCCGTTGCCTGTCTTGTTAAAGCAGGAGATCACGTAGTCGCATCGGCTGCCATGTTTAGTTCTTGCCACGTTGTATTAACAGAAATATTGCCAAAGTGGGGCGTAACCGTAGAACTGGTTAAGGGAAATGATCCTGCAGTTTGGGCTGCGGCGCTAAAGAAGTCAACCAAGGTTGTCTTTATCGAATCACCAAGCAATCCGCTAATGGAGATTGTTGATATCCGTATGGTCAGCGATCTGGCACACAAAGTTGGCGCTACAGTGATCGTCGATAACGTAATGGCATCACCTGTTTTGCAGAAGCCGCTGGCACTTGGCGCAGATGTTGTTATGTACTCTGCGACAAAACATATCGATGGACAAGGACGCGTCCTTGCTGGTGCAGTTCTTGGATCCTTCTCATATATCCACGAACACCTGATTCCATTTACTCGCCACACCGGGCCATCACTAAGCCCATTTAACGCTTGGGTGCTTTTGAAATCTCTGGAAACGATGGAGATGCGCGTTAACCGCATGTGTGAAAATGCGCAGAAGATCGCCGAATTTTTGGAGACCCGTAAAGAAGTTAAATCGGTTAAATATCCGGGGCTAAAGTCTCATCCAGATTATGCAACTGTTCAAAAACAAATGACCGGTGGCGGTAGCACTATCGGTATTGAGTTTGTGGGCAGCCAAAAAGATGCATTTGCCTTTATGGATGCGCTACGAATCATTGATATCTCCAACAACTTGGGCGATAGCAAATCACTAATTACCCACCCATCATCAACTACACATCGCCGCTTATCTCCAGATGTTCAAGCCGAGATGGGTATTACACCTTCTGTGCTACGACTTTCAGTGGGCCTAGAGCATGTAGATGATTTGATTAAAGATTTAACTCAAGCCTTTAAGAGCTGAGCAACAACTAGCAATACCGATAGCAGGCTCAAGTAGGTAATTGACCACTGGAAGATTTTTCCAGCGGCCTTTTCGTAATGATCAGAATTCTCATCTAAGCCACGAAGTTGTGCAGCAAATACCAATCCCAGCGACACAGTTAGCGCCATCGCCCAATTTTGAAGTTCTGCGTTAATGATCAGTGCGATTGATGATGCGATCATCGCAATTGTGTAGATCCACATCTGGCGCAGTAGATGAGTCTTGCTTGCGACTACCGGCAACATCGGAATATGCGCTGCGGCGTAATCATCTTTGTATTTAACTGCCAGCGCCCAGAAATGTGGCGGTGTCCAGAAGAAAATAACTAAGAAGAAGGACCAAGCAGTAACTGAAAGTGAATTTGTGACGGCGGCCCATCCGATGAGAGCAGGCATACAACCAGCGGCGCCTCCCCAAACAATATTTTGCGGTGTGCGCTTTTTTAGCAAGATTGTGTAGACCCAAACATAGAAAACAATTGCGATTAGGGTTAAGACAGTTGCCAGCGTGGTTGTAAATACTTGAAAAATTATTAATGAAAGAGATCCGATTGCAGATGCAAAGATGATCGCTTCGCTCTTACTTAAAACACCTGTTGCAAGCGGCCGTTTTGCAGTGCGCTTCATCAACTTATCGGTTTCAGATTCGATCACCATGTTAAATGCGTTTGCACTTCCGGCAGCCAATGTTCCACCGATTAAAGTTGCAATTGTTAACGAGAGTGAAGGCAGACCTTCTTCTGCTAAAACCATCGCCGGCAAAGTTGACACCAATAAGAGTTCAACAACGCGTAATTTCATCAAGTCGATGAAGCCGCGAACCTTTAGTGATGTCTTTACGCCTGAATTGTTGGGCACAGGGCAAAGATTACTCAGCATTAATGTGCAGTGTTCTCACGGTCTTCTAAGAATGGGCGCCTATTGTGCGTAGTAACGAAGGGGTATGACTAATCACACCTCTGGATAGGCCAGTAAAGTACGGGCATGCGCGTACCCATGCTGCTCTTATCCTTGTTTCTGGTTTCAGCTTTACCCACAAATATCGCAGGCGCGCAGGAGAACTCAGTAATTAATTCTGGACCAAAAAAGTTATACCTTGTAAAGACAATTACTGGTGCAATAGCTCCCAAATCAGTGGAGGCATCAAATAGCGGTTTAGTCAGCGCCCATAACATGATGTATCGCCATAGCGTCACGCTCTATAACGCACAGACGATGGAGCTTGAGGCAACAATTCCTGATTCTGTAAAACTCTCCGATTTTGGATTCTCAAAATACTCTGGCACATATAGAGGTGCACCAGTTGAAGGCGCCTTCTCGCCAGATGGTCAGTATCTCTACTTTACAAATTACGCGATGTACGGAAAAGGATTTAATCGAGAAGGTACGGACACTTGTTCTCCTAGCGATAACTATGACAGGAGCTTTCTATCTCGTGTAAACCTGGCTGATAAGAAGATAGATGCGATTTACCAAGTTGGATCGGTACCAAAGGTTGTTAAAGTCTCACCCGATAATAAATATATTCTTGTCTCTAATTGGTGTTCTTACACAGTTACGGTTATCTCGGTAGAGAGCCAAGAAACAGTAAAGACGATAAAAATCGGTCGCTATCCCCGCGGAATCACAATTACCAACGATAGTAAATACGCCTATGTTGCCGAGATGGGCGGAAATCGAATTCATCAGATCAATCTGGAAGATTTCTCAGTTAAATACATCCCTATCGGATCGAATCCACGAGCAATTGTGCTCTCCCCAGATAATTCAAAGTTATATGCCACTTTAAATATCTCAGGGAAAGTTATCGCTTGGGACTTATTAGCAAATAAGGAAATTAAGAAGGTATCGACTGGAAAATCTGCCCGCAGCTTGGCAATTTCTAAAGATGGATCGGCGCTTTATGTAGTCAACTTTAGAAGCGGGACTTTATCCGTTGTCAGCACCGAGACGATGAAGGTTCTGCAAAATGTAAAGGTTTGCAGCGAACCAATTGGCGTTACCTATGACGAAGTTGAATCAAAGACCTGGGTCGCCTGTTACGGCGGCTCAATTAAAGTGTTTGCACCTCAACAGTAACGGTTGCACTTTCCGGCGCAGGAATCGCTAGCGGTGCTGCAATCTTCGCCAAATACCGATCCACAGTCTTTCGTGCGCGATCGCTCGCCGAGTTGGTTCTACCAATCTTGTCGGCGATGATTGCAAATGCATATTCACGATCACCCGATTGCACATAACCGGCCAAACTAACGGTGCCTGTGAGCGTTCCGGTCTTGGCCTTTACGAGACCAACCGCATCTGGCGCAGTCTTTATGTAACGGCTTTGCAGAGTTCCCGTTTTTCCACCGACTGGAAGTCCATCAATTAACTTTGATAGGAGTGGATCGGAATGAATTTTATAGAGCAGTTGCGCAAGAACATGGGCGGTCATTTTATTTTGTCTTGATAAACCGCTGGCATCAATTACCTGTATAGGTGCCGGATTAATTCCAAAGCCAATCAGAATCTCTGCGAAAGTAATCGCAACACCTTCATCGCTAAATCCATTGCCTGCATACTTTGCCGCGAGCTTAGCCATCCGCTCTGAAAGTTGGTTATCGCTCCAAAGTAAGAACCAATCCATCATCTTTACAACTTGTGGGGATTCGGAAACTAGAATCTCTTCGCTAGCTAGCGCACTTGCTTTTTCTTCAGTGACTTTAACAAATGTAGCTGTAACACCACGTTTCTTATAGAACGCCTTATAGCTTGCGACCTCGTTGGCATAAATTCCGTTGTAGTAAACCTTGAGTTTTTTGATCGAACCGCCAGAACTCTCTTTTGCTTTACTTAAACTATTGAAGCCAATGCGAGGGAAAGAAGTGCGATTCATCTTGGTGGCTACTCGGTGATCCATCGCTACCCAAGGATCAAATTCGCCATCTATAACTATTGAATCTGGAACTGTTCCAAGTGAAACGCGAGTGGTAAAGACTTGCTCGGGTTGCAAGTGCTTAAGAGTTGCAGCTGCGGCAAGTATCTTCATGGTTGATGCAGGTTTACGTTGTGAGAATGCGTTTGATTCAAAGACAACTTCGCCAGTACTTACATCTACTAGCGATACTGAAGGATTGCTTAACTCTGGCTCAACTGCTAGCCGCGAAAAGACGCTTGCTGCTGAGACTGGATCAAAGGCAAAAGAGCTCGGAGTTAACGCCAATACCGCTGCAGTGAGCAGCGCTGAACGTTTCAGAAGACTATTCATCAAAAGGTTAATTACGCAACGGTTGCGATCAGGATATTGAGAACCGTTAGACCGAGCAGCGTCAGCCAGATGTTCTTCTTAAGCTCGCTCTTCTTCGCGTTTATGTAGCTCAAAACTAAAATAATTAGAACCACAATAAATTTGATTCCGACTGTGGTGTGGTTCAAAGTCTCATCTGGCTTAGCCGATGAATATGCACCAACCATAACTATTCCGGCCAGAAGGGCGGTAGCTGCAGAGTGCATCACGCCACCAGAAAGTTTGCGAGGATTCTTATTCCATTGCAGAAGAAGTAAGACAAGAATTCCGGCTATCGCCAACATGTGCACGATATACGCGATCAGAAATACAGTCTCCATAGTAAATTTCCCTTTCTAGCCTTTCTTACATATTAAGTTTAGAGTGCGCACATGGAAATAAATACACCTGCCACGATCGGTCCGGGAGAATTTTTTCCAGTTGTGGGAGTAGGGCCTCATAAAAAACCTTGGCCAACTGGTGCACAGTACGACCAAGAGTTACTTGAGAACGGCGATCGTCGCAATGTTTTAGATCACTATCGATATTGGACAGTCGAAGCGATTGTCGCTGATCTGAACACCAAGCGCCATAAGCTGCATATTGCAATTGAAAATTGGCAACACGATTTGAATATTGGTTCTGTAGTTCGAACCGCAAATGCCTTCAATGTTTCAGCGGTACATATCGTAGGAAAACGCGACTGGAATAAGCGCGGGGCAATGGTTACTGACAAATACTTAACAGTTATCCATCACCCAACCATCGCTGATTTTGCTATTTGGTGCCACGAAAACAATTTGCCAATTATCGGAATCGATAACGTTCCAACCTCTAAGCAACTAGAGGGTGCGCAACTACCTGAATCCTGCGTGCTTTTATTTGGACAAGAAGGCGCCGGAATGTCAGATGAGGGTATTGAAGTCTGCGAAGTGCTTTATGAAATTCGCCAATACGGTTCAACTCGTTCCATGAACGCATCAGCTGCAGGCGCAATAGCGATGTATCACTGGGCGCTGCAGCATTTGCCGCGCTAATTTCGG
>JBEAMT010000113.1:0-6287 GCA_041165825.1 Actinomycetota bacterium
ACTTTTCCATCAACTTCAGCAATAGTAAATTCTTGAACGCTTTCATATAGAGTAACCGTCTCTTTAGAAAGCATCTGCCCAGGAGCTGCGTAGGAATCAACTAACTGGCGAATTGCTTTTACATCGCTGGTACGGGCGGGACGGATCTTTACCATTGGGATATCTTTAATTATTCGATCTCTGGTTTAACAAGTGGAAAGAGAATTGTTTCGCGAATTCCAAGACCAGTTAGCGCCATCAGTAAACGGTCAACGCCCATTCCCATTCCGCCAGTTGGTGGCATTGCAAATTCCATAGCGCGTAAGAAATCTTCATCAACTTGCATCGCTTCTAGATCGCCCTTAGAACCGAGCGTTGCTTGTTCGACTAAACGTTCACGCTGAATAACTGGATCGATTAGTTCTGAGTATCCCGTTGCAAGTTCGAAACCATCTACGTAGAGATCCCACTTTTCAGCAACTCCCGGAATTTCGCGGTGTGCTCGAACCAGTGGAGAAGTATCGACAGGGAATCCCATGACAAAGGTAGGCTCAATTAATTGATCTTTTGCGACGTGCTCAAAAATTTCTTCAGCTAGCTTGCCTGTAATCCACTTTGGATCGATTTTCAAGCCAAGTTTTATAGCTATTTTCTTTAAATCTTCAATCGGAGTTAGCGCTGTTACCTTCTCTCCCACACCTTCAGAAATTGCTTCGTATAGCGAAATCTCTTTCCATTGTCCGCCGAGATCTGCTTGGCGACCATCATGGTGAGTAACGACATGTGAACCTGCGATCGCCATCGCTGCATTTTGTACTAGCGAACGAGTTAAATCTGCAATCGAACGCCAGTCACCATATGCCTGGTAGCTCTCGATCATCGCAAACTCTGGTGAGTGTGAAGAGTCAGCGCCTTCGTTTCGGAAGTTTCGGTTGATTTCAAATACGCGTTCAATTCCGCCAACTACGCAGCGCTTAAGGAATAACTCGGGAGCGATACGCAAGAAGAGATCCATATCGTAAGCGTTTGAGAAAGATTTGAAGGGACGAGCAGCAGCGCCACCGTGCATTACCTGCAACATCGGAGTTTCTACTTCGATAAAATTTTGTGCGCTAAATGTTTCGCGAAGTGATTTCATAACCGCTGGACGCAAGCGTGCATTTGTGCGGGCCTCTTCGCGAACGATTAGATCTACATAACGCATACGTACACGCGTTTCTTCAGACATTGGCTTGTGATCATTTGGCAGCGGACGAAGTGACTTTGCCGCCATTGCATAAGAGTTTGCCAAGATTGATAGCTCGCCGCGCTTTGAGGTAATGATTTCGCCGGTAACGCTAACAATGTCCCCGAGATCGATATCGCTCTTCCAGGAATCTAAAGTTTCTTGGCCAACTTTGTCGAGTGAAAGCATCGCTTGTAGTTCTGTGCCATCGCCTTCGCGCAGAGTTGCAAAGCAGAGTTTGCCGGTATCGCGCTTGAAAATAACGCGACCGGTGAGGCTTTGGATATCTCCAGTTGTTGAATCGGTTTCTAGATCAGCGTATTTTTTGCGGATTTCAGCAAGTGAAGATGTGCGAGCAACGGATACCGGGTAAGGCTCAACGCCACGTTCGATTAAGCCAGCGCGCTTTTCACGACGTATGCGCAGTTGCTCTGGCAGATCATCTTCAACGGGAGATTGTGGTTCGTTGCTCATAATGGCGAGAGTCTACCTATTAGATATTTCGCTCGTGGATCAGGCGCAGGCCAATTAGCGTGAGATCAGGCTCATGCTCATCGATAGTTTCGGCAACGCCAATAATCAACGGCGCCAAGCCGCCAGTTGCAATAACTGTTGGGGCTTGGTCATAACTCTCTGCTAATTCCGCGGTTATGCGATCAACCAAACCATCTACTTGGCCAGCAAATCCAAAGATAGTTCCAGATTGAAGAGCTTCAACCGTGTTCTTTCCGATAACGCTCTTTGGACGAATCAACTCAACCTTACGCAATTGCGCAGCGCGCGCAGCAAGAGCATCAACAGAAATTTCGATTCCGGGCGCAAGTGCGCCACCCAGGAATTCGCCTTTCGGTGAAACCACATCAAGGTTTGTTGAAGTTCCAAAATCTACGACTATCGCTGGACCGCCATAAAGTGCGTGGGCAGCAAGCGTATTAACAATTCGATCTGCACCGATTTCTTTTGGATTATCAACTAACAAAGGAACACCGGTCTTAGTACCAGGTTCAACAATTGTGGTTGGAATATTTGCGAAATACGAAGCGATCATTGTGCGCAGTTCGCGCAGAGTTGCTGGAACAGTTGAACAGATCGATAGTCCTTTTACCTCGTAATCCGCCACAAGCGCATTGAACTGCAACCACAACTCATCGGCAGTTGTTCGTGGGTCGGTCTTTACGCGCCAAGAGCGCACTAGATCTTCGCCATTGAAGATTCCTAGGACCGTATTGGTATTTCCGACATCAACTGTTAACAACATAACTACTCCGCTCTCAGATCTAGACCTATATCAAAAACGGGTGCTGAATGGGTAAGTGCTCCAATGGCGATGTAATCAACTCCGCATTCGGCATATGCGCGCGCATCTGCTAGAGAAATTCCGCCTGATGCTTCGAGTTTGCATGCGCCGTTAACGATCGCAATTGCATCAGCGCACTGTTCTGGGCTCATATTGTCGAGCAGAACTAGGTCAGGCTTTTGCGACAAAACTTCACGTAATTGATCGAGGGTATCTACCTCAATTTCAATCTCTGAATCTGGGTATAAAGCGCGCACTTTGGCAAAGGCTTCTACAACGCCACCAGCTGCGGCGATGTGGTTATCTTTAATTAACGCTGCATCGCTTAACGTCATGCGATGGTTTGTACCGCCACCCATTCGCACTGCGTATTTTTCTAAAACTCGCATACCTGGCGTTGTTTTCCGGGTATCGCGCACTTGGCATTTGGTACCAGAAACTTGATCAACCCAGGCGCTAGTCAATGTTGCAACACCGCTGAGATGGCTAAAGAAGTTAAGTGCGGTGCGTTCTGCTAATAAAATCGCGCGAGTATTTCCCGAAACACTTAGCAAAACATCTCCAGCTTTTACTTCATCGCCATCGTTCTTTAGGCGCTTAATCTCAGTTAAGCCAACTTCATGTAATACCGCTTCAGCAACTTCGATTCCAGCGATTACACCGCTCTTGCGCGCAGTGAAATCTGCTTTTGCTGTCGCATTTGCGTCAATCGTTGCCACAGAAGTTATATCTTCGCCGCCCGCTAAATCTTCGGCTAGCGCTGCCTTAATTAAATCCAGATCAGTTTTAGAGAGCGTCATTACTTTCCGACCTCCTGATAACTTGTCGTCCAATGTCCATGCATATCAAGTTGCTGAACAATACGCTTTCGCCAATTGTTTTCGGTATTTGGAAAATCTTCACGCCAGTGAGAGCCACGAGTCTCTTGGCGAATCAGAGCAGCTTTAAGAATTGCTTGTGCTAATTGGAAGAGATTGGTTGTCTCCCATGCTTCAACACAGGGATTTGTGGTGGTGCGATCTTGAATACGCGTTAAATCTGCACTGGTTTGTAATAGCGAGTCAGAAGAACGAAGAACACCTGCGCCGCGGCTCATACTCAACTGCAATTCACGACGTGTTTCTGGATCCAACAAAACGCTATTGGAATCATTTTCGATTGGATCGCTATATTCGGGATGGCTCTTTGCGATATCGGCTGCGATACGCGCACTAAAGACCAAGCCCTCTAAGAGTGAGTTTGAGGCTAAGCGGTTTGCTCCGTGAACGCCAGAACAGGCTGTTTCGCCGCAGGCATATAGGCCTTTAACGCTGGTGCGCCCATTGAGATCAACGCGTACTCCCCCTGATGCGTAATGCGATGCGGGAGCAACTGGAATCAAATCTTTAATTGGATCAATTCCATTTGCGATACATGAGGCGTGGATCGTTGGGAAACGTGTTTCAAATCCTATTAAATGTCGAACATCTAACCAAACGTGATGTGCACCAGTTTTATTCATGGTGCGCATAGAAGCGATCGCAACTACATCACGTGGCGCAAGTTCAGCCAACTCATGTTCAGCAACCATAAATCGTTCACCAGCATCGTTTAGCAAGTAAGCGCCTTCACCGCGAACTGCCTCGCTGATTAGCGGTTGTTGTCCCTGGGTGTTATCGCCAAGCCATAAAACGGTTGGATGGAATTGAATAAATTCAACATCAGCAACTTTCGCACCGGCGCGCAGTGCAAGCGCAACTCCATCACCAGTTGAAACTGATGGATTGGTAGTTTGTGCAAATACTTGTCCAAGTCCACCGGTTGCAAGGACAACTGCCTTACCAAGTGCGCGCCCAACTCCGTCGCGGCTACCAGCGCCAATAACGTGAAGCGTCACACCGCAGACAGAACCGCTGGCATCTTTGATCGCATCCAATACTAGTGCGTGTTCAACGACTTCAATCTCGGGGTCATCGTGCACAGCAGCTAAAAGCGCACGTGAAACTTCAGCGCCAGTTGCATCTCCGCCAGCATGCAGAATGCGATTACGCAGATGCCCACCTTCACGAGTTAGTGAAATTTCACCGCTGGCTTCAGTATCAAAAATTGCACCGCGTTCGATTAACTTGCGAACGGCTTCTGGACCTTCAGTTACAAGTACGCGAACCGCTTCTTCATCACAAAGATCAGCACCCGCAACCAAAGTATCCTTTAAATGTTGATCAGGTGTATCTCCCGGACCAAGTGCTGCAGCGATACCGCCTTGCGCCCATTTAGTAGAGCCTTCATCAACCTTAGATTTAGTAACAATTAATACCGAAAGTCCATAGGTACGTGCTTGCAGCGCAGTTGTTAGCCCGGCAATTCCTGAACCAACAACAATTACATCTGCCTTTGCTGTCCAACCAGGGGCAGGTGCTAATAACTTCATCGCACATCCCCTAACTTCATCTCCATATTGTCGATCAAACGCACCCCATTTAGCCAACCGGCGATAATCGCACGCTTATTTAGCGTCGTACCTCTCGCCTTTGAAAAATCCCGCTCATCGATGATCTCGGCGTAATCCAAGGAGAAGCCTTCTTGTGAGCCGGCTATTGATTGCAGTGATGTTCGCGCAGAATCTAGATCCGAAGATAGCGCTGCAGCAGTAAGCGCGCGATAGATAACAAGTGATCGCTCTCTTGCTGTTTGATCTAAGCGCACGTTTCGAGATGACATCGCTAATCCATCAGCTTCACGAATTGTTGGTGCGGAAACAATTTCAATATCTGAATTCAAGTCATTGACTAGCTTTCGAATAAGCGTTAACTGTTGAAAATCTTTTTCGCCGAAGATGGCAATTTTAGGTCTGACCAATTGAAATAGCCTTGCAACCACAGTTACAACTCCATCAAAATGACCTGAACGAGATGCACCTTCGTAAATCTCACCTAGCTTGCCAGCTGAGCGCTTTACAAAACCCTCTGGATATATCTCTTCATAAGTTGGTAACCAAAGGTGGGTCACGCCAGATTCTTTAGCTAATTCGATATCGCGCTCTGGGGTTCTGGGATATTTACTGGCTTCTTCTTGATCTTCAAATTGCAGCGGATTTACAAAGATGCTGGCAACAACAAAATCTGATTTTCCACGCGCTAATTCAAAGAGTGAAGCGTGGCCCTGATGAAGTGCTCCCATGGTGGGAACAAAAGCGCAGCCGTCAGCGAGCTCGGTTGCGCTAGTAACTATCTTCATGATCTTGGCTCCAGTCCTTTCGGGTACCGGGCGGTGATGAAGTTAAGTTTAAGGCTTTACGGCAATTGCGCCAAAAGCTCTGAAATCTTGCCGTGGGTAAGAAGAATTGCCTCAGGTTCGATAGAAATCCAAGGTTCAAGAACGAAGCGTCTTTCATGTGCGCGCGGGTGGGGAAGCATTAACTCATCAGCGGAACTTAGAAGTGAACCGTATTGAATCAAATCTAAATCGATCGTACGCGGTCCCCATCTTTCTAATCGCTCTCTACCCAAAGATTTTTCGATTCCGTGCAGGACTGCAAGTAAATCTAGGGCCGGTAAATCACTTTCGGCGATACAGATAGCATTTAAATAATTAGGCTGTTCAATATCACTTACTGGTTTTGTTGAAAAGTACTCAGAGACAGCGGTTACTTCTAGCGCTTGCCGCAGCAAGGCCACAGCAATATCCATCTGGGCTTTTGGGTCGCCAATATTTGCACCCAGTGAAATGACTGCCTTCATCGCGAAATAGTGACCGAGATATCTTTTACTTGTGCCGATACCGGCGCCTGTGGTTTATGAACGGTAA
>JBEAMT010000114.1:0-10724 GCA_041165825.1 Actinomycetota bacterium
TGCTTCCGAGACTCAAGGAATTATTATCACGAGCAACGGCGCTCAAATAGAAGTACCGAGATCAAGCAAGGAATCGCTAGGCGAACTTCTCCTCGACCAAGCCCTTATTCAGTTAGGTTAATCCCATGTCAAAGCGTCTATTTACCTCCGAATCAGTAACTGAAGGCCATCCAGACAAGATCGCAGATCAGATCTCCGATGCGATTTTAGATTCGCTACTTTCTCAAGATCCTGCAAGCCGCGTTGCAGTTGAAACTTTAATCACCACAGGCCAGGTGCACGTTGCAGGTGAAGTAACAACTAATGGCTATGCAGATGTTATGGGCATCGTTCGGGACACAGTCATTGCTATTGGATATGACTCATCAGTTAAGGGTTTTGACGGAAATAGTTGTGGTGTTTCTATCTCTATCGGCCAGCAATCCCAAGATATCGCCCAAGGTGTTGATGACGCTTATGAAAATCGCGTTGCATCTTCCGCCGATCCGCTGGATCTGCAAGGCGCAGGAGATCAAGGTCTGATGTTTGGTTACGCTTGTGATGACACTAAAGAGTTAATGCCGCTTCCAATCTGGTTGGCTCACGAACTTGCGCAGCAACTATCCAAGGTTCGCAAGTCGGGCGCCCTCGGGTATCTACGCCCAGATGGCAAGACTCAAGTAACAATTGAATACGATGGCGATAAAGCAGTTGCGCTAGATACAGTTGTTATCTCGAGTCAGCACGCCGAAGAGGTAGATGTTGCAAAGAAGTTAACCCCTGAGATTATCGAGCACGTTATCGAACCAGTACTTTCTAAGATTGACCTGCCTCGCAAAGATATGCGCACACTGATTAACCCAACGGGACGATTTGTAATCGGCGGTCCGATGGGAGATGCAGGGTTGACCGGTCGCAAGATCATTGTGGATACCTATGGTGGAATGGCTCGCCATGGTGGTGGAGCGTTCTCAGGAAAAGATCCGTCAAAGGTTGATCGTTCTGCTGCATATGCAATGCGTTGGGTTGCCAAGAACGTCGTTGCTGCGGGTCTTGCTCGTCGTTGTGAAGTTCAAGTTGCTTACGCGATCGGAAAAGCGCAGCCAGTCGGTGTCTTCGTTGAAACTTTCGGAACTGAAACTGTTCCAGTACAGAAGATTCAAGATGCGGTAACTACGGTCTTTGATCTTCGCCCGGCCGCAATCATTCGCGACCTGAATTTGCTCCGTCCAATTTATTCGCAAACCGCTGCGTACGGCCACTTTGGTCGCGAACTCCCTAACTTCACATGGGAATCAACTTCGCGAGTCGATGCGCTTCGCGCTGCTGTTAACTAAGGATAAGTAACGCCGTGACTACGGCGCGTCCACTTCGCTTAAAGCGAGAAGAAGCAAAGCGAGTAGATAGCGCTGCGGCGCAGCGCGATCCCTATGTAAGAGTTTGGGTTGACACCTCGGTAAGCCATTTAGATGGCACATACGACTACTTAATACCGGAGCGACTTTCAGATTCTGTAAAACCCGGTATCCGCGTAGGCGTTCCATTCGCAGGACGGGATGTAGAAGCGTTGGTTCTAGAACGATCGGCTAGTAGCGAGATCACCAATCTAAAGTTCATCTCCTCGGTTATTTCTGAGCAGTTGGTTGCTACGCCAACTTTGATCAGACTGATTTCCGCGATATCCAAGCGTTGGATCTGCAATCCTTACGATCTAATTAGAAGCGCCGTTCCAGCGCGCGTGGCCACCGTCGATAAATCCTTTATCAGTGGGACCAATGATTTAAGCGCTAAAGACTCGCTAAAGAAGCCAGATGGTGAAACCACCTATCTCCAGCTTTCTCCACATGAGGATCCACTAAAGCGCCTTAGTGAATTTGCAGTTAAGGCGCAAAGTAAAGGTTCGGTACTGATAGTAGTTCCTGAGGATCGCGAACTAGAACTGCTGAAGGTAGAGCTACCTGACGCGCTGGTTTTAACCTCATCGCTATCCCGTGCGGATCGATATCAAAATTATCTGACGGCCATTAATTCTGCCAATCAGATCATTATCGGCACTCGAAGCGCGATCTTTTTGACGCCCCTCGATTTAGCGACTCTGATTGTCTATCGTGAGAATTCCCAAAGCCACTACGAACCAAGACATCCAGGCTGGAATGTGCGCGACGTAGCTATTTTGCGCAAGCGTGAAGAGAGTCTCAACCTTTATTTCGTTGGCTACTCGCCATCACTTGAAGTAGCCCGCTCGATAGAATCCGGCGCAATTAAACTTTTGACCAAGAAGGCGCGATTGCAAGTATTTACATTCCCGCAAAGTGGCTCCGAACTTCTTCCTGAGCGAATATTTTCTCCAATCCGTAACGCCCTCAAATCGGGATCTGTCCTTTTTTTAGTTCCAAAGAAAGGCTACGCCAGCGCTTTGATGTGCAAGAAATGTCGCAATCTCGCGATCTGTTCTTGTGGTGGAAGACTCTCTCGCTCCGGCCAGAGCGCCGCGCCAACGTGCGTTCACTGTTCGACGACATTTTCTTCTTGGAAGTGCTCTTGGTGCAATGAGGATAAATTGATCCTACTTGGTAGAGGAGCGATCCGTCATGCTGAAGAAATTGGAAGAGCGTTTCCAGGTTTTCCAGTCATCAATTCTGATTCCGATACACCAGTCAAAGAAGTTACCGGTAAAAGTTCCCTTGTGATTTCAACACAGGGGATGGCTCCACGATGTGCGGGTGGATATTCGGCAACTGTTCTGCTTGAAGGAGGTTCATTCTTTTCATACTCTGATCTACGCGGTCAGGAGCGCTCTCGTGAAGCGTTCTTTGAGGCGGCGGGACAGGTAAAGGCGGGCGCTCCAGTTTTAGTCGCGATTGATAGCAGTCATCCAATTAATGCTGCTCTTGCTAGTTGGAATCCAGGGCATATGTACAAACGTGAGTTATCTGACTTGCAATCACTAAATCTGCCACCATTTACGCGATCCTTGACTGTTGATTTATTAACCTCAGAGGCGAGCACCGTTGCCGACGGATTTAAAAAGGCGCTGCTTGAGTCGCGCATTCCGTCTTCAACAAGAGTAATGGGGCCATCTATACGAGGTGCAGATAAGGCGAGAGTTATTCTGACAGCGTCCGAGAAAGACTTTCCTGATCTAACGCAATTTGTAGGTGAATTTATTAAGCATCGCGCTATCGCCAAGAAGGAGCCTTTGCAAGTGCGAATCGACCCATATTCACTCTCTTAGTAACCATCAATAGTCCTTATAAGTTCTTTCACTACTGCGCTGAGATAGACTGCGCATATGTCTATTCAACCAATCCGCCTATTTGGGGATCCTGTGCTGACCACTCCGGCCGCTGCGGTCATCGACTTCGATAAAGAGTTGCGTACCCTGGTTGAAGATCTAACCGACACAATGCTGGAGGCTCCAGGTGCTGGTTTAGCAGCGCCGCAAATTGGCGTACCGCTTCGAGTATTTGTTTGGGATGTAGATGAGGCGCTGGGCCACTTGATTAATCCAACTTTGGATTTAAGTGAAGAACTTCAAGATGGCGAGGAAGGTTGCCTCTCTTTCCCAGCGCTGAGCTACGAAACGCCGCGCGCTTTTCGTGCAGTAGCTAAAGGATTTAACATGTATGGCGAGCCAATTACCGTTGAAGGAACGGAGCTATTGGCGCGTTGCCTGCAACATGAGACTGATCACCTAGATGGAATTGTGTTTATCGATCGCCTATCGGCGCAAGACCGTAAATTGGCGATGAAAGAAATCCGCGAATCAGAATGGTTTGGCACCGCGTTAGATTCTGGAAATAAGCCAGTGATTAAAACTTCGCCACATAATATGTTTGGGAAGAGCATTTAGTGCAGATCGCAGTTGCTGCAACGCCAGAAGTTGCTCTGCCCACTCTCGAAGCTGTCTTAAAAAGCAAACACGATCTTGTTTCAGTAATTACCCAGCCCGATCGCCCATCGGGCCGTGGGCTTACGCTAAAGGAGTCCCCAGTTGCTACTTGGGCGAAGGCTCGCGGAATTACCGTAAGTAAACCCGTTGATCAAGAAGAACTCAAGGAAGTTGTGAAAGATTTAGATTTAGTAATCACCATCGGTTTTGGCGTGATTATCAAAGAGGAAATTCTTAATATTCCCACGTATGGATTCATAAATCTACATTTCTCACTTCTACCTAAGTGGCGAGGAGCGGCTCCAGTTCAGCGCGCTATTGGAGCTGGAGATGAAAAAACCGGAGTTACCGTCTTCAAACTCGATAAGGGAATGGATACCGGACCAATCTACCGCCAAGCAGAAATAGCGTTACCGAGCCAGGCAACTACTGAATCTCTCCTGGAAGATCTTGCCAAACTCGGAGCGCCTGTTGTGCTAGATGCAATCGGCGCTATTGAATCTAACGAAGTTCCTCTCATCCAACCCACAGAGGGTGCATCACGAGCCGAGAAGTTATCGAAGGATGAAGGTCGGATTGATTGGCATCTTCCAGCAAAGAAGATTGAACGAAAGATCCGCGCTTTTTATCCAGCACCTGGAGCATGGACAACTTTTCGGGATGAAATCATCAAAATTGAACAGGCTAAGGACTGTAATTCAAAAGTTGGTCAGCCGGGAGAGATATCGATTGATGGAAAAGATTTATTTATCGCTACCCCTGAAGGCGCACTGCAGATCATTACAGTCAAACCGGCAGGTAAAGCGAGTATGAGCGCTTTTTCTTGGTTGAATGGCGCCCGCATCGAGCAACACGAGCGATTTATATGAGTGAAAAGGCGACACCGGCTCGCCGCAATACCTTTAAATCGCCCAAGCCAGATCCGATTCGTTTATTGGTTTTCGATATCTTGCAAGAAGTCAACCAGCGTGGTGGATATTCAAATCTATTGCTGCCTGGCGCACTAACCGATTCAAAATTTGATCAACGAGATAAGGGTTTCGCAACCGAACTCCTTTATGGCACTCTGCGCATGCAAGGTCGTCATGATTACATTGCAGCACAAATTTCTGATAGACCGTGGAACGAAGTCGACGATGGCATAGTTGATGTAATACGTCTCGGTGCCCACCAGCTCTTTGAGATGCGGGTAGCTACTCATGCGGCGGTCTCTGAGACAGTCGAGCTTGCCCGCAAGGTTTTGGGGGAGTCGAAGGCCTCTTTCGTTAATGCGATGCTGCGCAAGATGAGCGCCCAAACTCTTGGCCAGTGGCTGGAGCCTGTGGCGCAGATCAGGGATGACGTTGAACGGTTAGCGATAATTCATTCGCATCCACAATGGATAGTTTCGGCCTACTTTGATCTGCTGAAGGATTTTTCTGAGGTGGAATCTGCGCTTATTGCAAATAATATTCCAGCTTCGCCCACCTTAGTTTGGTGGCCTGGTCGTTCCTCTCGAGATGAGCTAGTAGAGCTCGGGGGAGTTCCGACTGAGTATTCGGACTACGGAATCAAATTTGATGGAATTCCAAATACCTTAGAACCGGTGCGGCGCAGAAGAGCGGGCGTACAGGATGAAGGTTCACAACTTGTTGCGCAGATTTTCGCCAACGTTGCTTCCTCTTCTTCACGTTGGCTTGACTTATGCGCCGGACCGGGCGGAAAAGCAGCGCTTCTCTCGTCCATTGCACAAGAAAAAGGAAGAGAGTTCACAGCAAATGAAGTTAGTGAACCAAGAGCAGAGTTGGTAAGACAAGTGGTTGGTAATGCTCGAGTTTGGGTAGGCGATGGTCGCGAAGTGGGAAAACATAAAGAACTATTTGATGCAATCCTCGCAGATGTCCCATGCACCGGGTTGGGAGCGCTACGGCGCCGTCCTGAAGTTCGTTGGCGCAGAACCGTCACCGATCTTCGCGCATTAACCGCCTTGCAACGCGAGCTATCCAGCAGTGCAGTTTCGGTTTTGGCGAATGGTGGATTTTTTGCCTACGTAACTTGTTCGCCCCACTTTGCTGAAACATCGGTTGCAGTGGCTGATATTTTGAAAGCCCACCCAGAGATGGAACAGCTTGATTTAACGCCATTCTTGCCAGAGGGCTTAAACGGCGCCATGCGCGGCAAATCACTTTCGTTATGGACTCATCGCCATCATAGCGACTCCATGTTTATGGCTGTTTTCCGGAAGAAAGGCCAATAAGGTATTTCCATGAGCGATCAACATATTCGAATAACGCCAAGTATTCTTAGCGCCGATCGCGAGAATATTGTCAGCGAGATTGCCAAAATTGCAAAAGTCTCTGATCTAATTCATCTCGACATTATGGATAACCGCTTCGTGCCTAACCAAACTTGGAATCTGGCGCAGGCGCAGGAAATAATCACTGCATCTCCAACGCCAATCGATGCGCACTTAATGGTTGAAGACGTTGATCGCCTCGCTATTGAGTATGCAATGGCAGGTGCCGCAAGCGTGACGATTCATGCTGAGGCTGCGCTAGATATTAGTAAAACTTTGCGAGAAATCAGATCACATGGCGCCCGGGCTGCCATAGCAGTAAAACCCGGAACTCCAATCGAGGGCTATTTAGAATTCTCTGATCTTGTCGACATGTTTCTGATCATGACAGTAGAACCTGGATTCGGCGGTCAGCAATTTATGTCGGAGATGATGGAGAAGGTAAGCATGACACGAAAGGCGATAGGCGATAGGCCAATCTGGCTACAAGTCGATGGTGGTATCTCGATCGATACAATCGCTATTGCACGCGAAGCAGGTGCTGATACCTTCGTGGCTGGATCTGCCGTATTTAACTCTCCAGAACCTGCGGTAATGGTTGAAATGCTCCGTCACCGTGCAAGCGCCGTCTAGTAAACTCTGACAATGAAATCTTTCGATCAACTCTTTGATGAACTCACCGCAAAGTTGGCGAGCCGAGAACCAGGTTCAGGAACTGTTGCGGCGATCGATGCTGGAGTTCATTCAATCGGAAAGAAGATTCTCGAAGAGGCGGGCGAAGTGTGGCTTGCTGCCGAACATGAGAGCGATGAAGCCTTGGCCGAAGAGATCAGCCAACTTATCTATCACCTACAGGTTTTGATGTTAGCGCGCGGTTTGCAACCGACAGATGTTTATAAGTTCCTCTAGAGATTGGTAGTTAATGTTAAAGATTGCAATTCCTAATAAAGGTTCGCTCGCCGACTCATCAATCGCGATTCTTAAAGAAGCGGGTTACCGTCAAAGAAGTGATTCTCGAGACTTAGTTTTGTTTGATACAGAAAATAACGTTGAGTTTTACTACTTGCGCCCACGAGATATTGCACTTTATGTTGGATCAGGCGAACTAGAGGCTGGTGTTACCGGTCGTGATCTTCTTATCGATTCTGGAGCGGCTGCAACCGAGGTTCTTGCGCTGGGCTTTGGTGGTTCAACATTTAGATTCGCAGGACCTGCGGCGGAGAAGTTAACGATTTCAGATCTCAACGGAAAGAGAATTGCCACCGCCTATCCTGGGTTGGTCCAGAACTATCTAGCGCGCAATGCCATCAAAGCAGAGGTTGTTCGCTTGGATGGAGCGGTGGAAAGCAGCGTGCGTTTAGGTGTTGCAGATGTTATAGCCGATGTTGTGAGTACAGGCAACACGCTTCGTCAGGCAGGGCTTGCGACATTTGGAGAATCCATCTTGGTTAGCGAGGCGGTATTGATCACTCGCGGTGGTGCTGCTGCTCCCGTCGGTTTAGAAGTTCTGCAGCGCCGGTTACAAGGCGTTGTTACCGCGCGCGAGTACGTCTTACTCGACTATGACATCCCAAAGGCAAGTGTCGAAAAAGCATGTGCAATTACACCAGGACTGGAATCTCCAACTATCTCACCTCTGCAAAAAGAAGATTGGGTAGCGGTTCGTGCCATGGTGCTACGTAAAGATACTAATCGATTGATGGATGAGCTCTGGACGTTAGGGGCGCGTGGCATCTTGGTAACAGATATCCACGCTTGCCGACTTTAAATTAAGCCTCTTCAACCTCTTCGCGAGAAATTCCCATTAGATACAGCACAGAGTCTAAATAGGGTGCAGACACAGAACTATCTGCCGCTGCTTTAACGGCAGGTTTAGCATTAAATGCAATTCCCATACCTGCGATGGCGATCATATCTAGATCATTAGCCCCATCACCGATTGCAATAGTTTGTTCTAAGTCAACGTTATGGTCTGCTGCGAAATCACGGAGAGCGGATGCTTTACCCGCTCGATCGATGATGGGTCCTACAAGTTCGCCAGTTAGTTTTCCATCAGTTATCGCCAGATTGTTGGCACGTATATGGTTGATGCCTAATTCGGCCGCCAAAGGAAGTATTACTGGCTCAAAGCCTCCAGATACTAGAGCGATGTGGTGGCCAAGCTTCTTTAATGTACGGACCAAGGTGCGCGCACCTGGTGTTAAGGTAATTTCCGATTGCACTTCCATCAGAACGGCTGCAGGAAGGCCCTTAAGTAAGGCAACACGCGCGCGAAGGCTTGCTTCAAAATCAAGTTCTCCGCGCATCGCTGCATCTGTAATCTTGGCAATTTCGCTCTGAACGCCGGCTTTAGCGCCGAGAAGTTCAATGACTTCTTGCTGGATGAGTGTCGAATCAACATCCATCACAACCAACTTAGTAGCAAAACGCATAAGACCACCAGGGGAGACTGCAACATCAACACTTAATTCGCTGCCAGTAGTTGCAAGTGCACTTCTCAAGGTCGATAAGTTGGCGCCAGAGACAGTTAACTCAATTGCAGTTACAGGATAACTTGCCGTTCGATTAATGCGTTCGATGTTTCCACCTTTTTGGGCAATCACTGCTGCAATCGCATTTATAACATGAGGTTTTAGAGATTGCGACAAGACAACTACGTGTAGTAGAGATCTTTTAGGCGCAATTGTGTTCTGGTCGCTGGTCTCGAAAGCGGTAGCTATATCAACACCCAATCTGGTGGCGCACTCTTCCAGGTCTGCCTCAATAGATTTGGCGTGAGCAGGTGAAAGAGAGATTAGAACCGTAAGAATTAATCGACCTCGAATTACGACCTGCTGAATATCAAGTATTGTGACGGTGAATGGAGAAAGCGCTTCAAAGAGCGCTTCGGTTATTCCAGGGCTATCAACACCTGAGACCAAGATGAGACCGGTGAACTGTTGCTCAGAACCACCGTTTTTTGACTCCATAATGGAGAAGATTATCGTGAATCACATCAGCGTATGGCGCAATTGCAAGTGATTCATCACCTTTACCGCTATCTTTTTCATCTATGAACGCTGCTTCTAGCCAAGTCGTCCTTGCTATGCAAGGTGTTTGTGTTACCCGCGGCGCCAAACGCATTCTCGGTCCTATAGATTTTCGAATCCAAAGCGGTGAACGTTGGGTCATCCTTGGGCCAAATGGAGCGGGTAAATCCACACTTCTCAATATTTTAGCTACTCGGATATTTCCGACTTCGGGAACAGTTTCAATTCTTGATAAACAAATGGGCAAGGTAGATCTCTCTGAATTGCGAACTCGCATCGGTATATGCGCCTCGCTACTTGCTGAAGATATCCCTGATGATGAATTCGTACGTGACGTGGTGCTAACTGCCGCATACGCCGTCATTGGAAGATGGAATGAGGTTTATGATCTTTGGGATGAATCCCGTGCGGTGGCCCTCTTAACCACTTTTGGAGTCCGCGATTTCGCCGATCGCCGTTACTTCACGTTAAGTGATGGCGAAAAAAAGAGAGTTCAAATAGCCCGCGCTCTCATGGCTGATCCGGAGTTGCTCCTGTTAGATGAGCCAACCGCTGGTCTTGACCTAGGAGGCCGCGAGGATTTGCTTAGACGCTTCTCAGAATTTTCCCTAGACCCTCTAGCCCCATCTAGCATCATTGTTACTCATCATATTGAAGAGATTCCAGCAGGAACTACACATGCGCTGATAATCAAAGATGGCGTTATTGCGATTTCGGGGCCGATAGCCGAAGTCATCACATCAGAACATATGAGCGCGGTATTTGGAATTGCGATCGATGTAACTACGGATGGTTCACGATTTTTTGCCAGAAGTAGATGACTAGTTTTAGAGATCAGTTACACCCTAGCTGGCGCGATCTACTCAAGGGCTCAATGGCTCTATTAGAACAGATAGAGGGCAAGTTAGTAGGAAGCGCATTTTTACCAAAACATGGCGATGTGATGAAGTGTCTTTCTTTTGATCCAGCAGCAGCAAGAGTATTGATAGTCGGGCAAGATCCTTATCCAAATGTAGATGACGCGATGGGTCTTGCTTTCTCAACGGCGCGAGATGACGGCATACTCCCTGCTTCACTCAAGAATATTTTTCGCGAGTTAGTTGATGACATGGGTATTTGCCAGCCAACTTCCGGAGATCTATCCCCGTGGTGCGAACAGGGCGTTGTTTTACTAAATCGAACCCTGACATGCGCAGAGGGGGTCAGTAACTCTCACAAAGATTTAGGTTGGAGAGAGTTTACGGATGAGGTCGTATCTATTCTCGCAAAGCAAGGCGTAGTTGCAATTCTTTGGGGCGCCCACGCGCAAGAGGTGGAAGGCTTTTTCACCGTTTCAGATCGCATAACTTCTGTTCACCCTAGCCCACTATCTGCATATCGCGGGTTCTTCGGCTCCAAACCATTTAGCCGCGCAAATCAAATCTTGGTGAGCAAAGGACGCACGCCCATCGATTGGCGACTTTAAAAGAGAAAACCCCCGGCTGCGAAGAACCGGGGGTTTTCGAGAAAATGATTACTTTTTTATCCCACCCAAGTATTAATCGGCGAA
>JBEAMT010000115.1:0-7839 GCA_041165825.1 Actinomycetota bacterium
TTCACTGATTCGCAGAGTGGAATCACAAGAACACTGCCGATTGCCCTTGGGTGGATCGCCTTCTGGGTGATGATTTTAATCTTCATCTTTACGGGTTCAATCATTCTTCCGATAAAAGCAGTACTACTAAATGCTCTTTCTCTTGCAGCAACGCTGGGTGCAGTCACTTGGATATTTATCGACGGCCATCTCAAATGGTTGGTCGGTGACTTCACTGTTACCGGAACCATAGATTCAGGAACAGTTATTTTGGTTGCGGTCGTGGTGTTTGGACTCTCAATGGATTACGAACTCTTCCTGCTCTCTCGAATTCGTGAAGAGCACATGGCAGGTAAGAGCAATATCGAATCTGTAGCCATTGGTTTGCAAAGATCTGCGCGCATTATCACTGCAGCAGCGTTACTTCTTGCCGTTGTCTTTGCTGCATTTATGACTAGTGGGGTTACCTCGATCAAGATGTTGGGCTTTGGAGTATCACTTGCCGTTTTACTTGATGCCACTCTAATTCGCGCCCTGTTAGTACCTGCTTTGATGAGGCTCTTCGGTGAGTCCAACTGGTGGGCGCCTAAACCGCTGCGCCGCTTCACAATGACCCACTAATTTTTAACTATCACCGCTAACGCGTACCCTTACGCCATGGATCTCATCGCAAACCTGCAATGTGCAGACCAACCAGGAATTGTCCATGCGATGACAACGGCGGTTCTTGACTGCGGTGGCAACATTATTGAAAACCAGCAGTTCACCGATCACACAACTAACACCTTTGTAATGCGCACCCGCTTTGAGACCACGCAAGGTCTGGCCGCCGCTGAAAAGAGTTTGGGTGATGGGCTCGGAAAATTCTCTCCCGCCTTACACATTCGCGAAACTGCCAAGAAGCCACGTGCCCTAGTTATGGTTACTAAAGAGAGCCATTGCCTGCGTGATTTAATGTATTTGCTCGAACTTGGCGAGCTACCAATTGAGATACCCCTAGTCGTGTCAAATCGTGAAGATTTAAGGCAACTAGTTGAATCCCATGGAATTCCATTTATGTATCTGCCGGTAGCTGCCGCAAATAAAGCAACGCAAGAGAAAGTATTGCTCTCAAAAGTAGCAGAATTAAAAATAGATTTTGTTGTTTTGGCTCGCTATATGCAGATTCTCTCTAGCCAATTCTGTGATGCGCTTCCGGGCAAGATTATTAATATCCATCACTCTTTCTTGCCTGGATTTAAAGGTGCTAAGCCATATCACCAAGCGCATGATCGAGGTGTCAAGATCATCGGTGCAACCGCGCACTTTGTAACTTCCGATTTAGACGAAGGTCCAATAATCGAACAAGATGTAGCTCATGTGACACATTCTTCGACACCAGATGAATTAATCGCACTGGGTCGCGATATCGAACGCCGCGTACTTGCTAAAGCGGTGAAACTTTATGCAGAAGATCGCATCTTTATAGTTGGACATCGCACAGTTATTTTCAGTTAACTCTAATTTAAATTATTTCGATCTGGTGTCCCCGGCGGGAGTTGAACCTGCGACCTACCGCTTAGGAGGCGGTTGCTCTATCCACTGAGCTACGGGGACCTACGAGAAAATTAACTTAACTTGGCAAAGGTTATCCCTACGATTAACATTGGCCTAACTCGATCAACAACGAATCGCGTGTATAAAGAATGAAGGGCCACCCATGAAAGCGCTCGTTATCGGCGCAGGCGGAGTTGGCAGGGCAATTGCAAATATCGCATCGCGTAGACCATTTATTACATCAATGGTTATCGCGGATCACCACCTGTCGAGAGCCGAAGAAGCAGTAGCAAGAGTTAAAGATCCCCGCTTTTCAGCAGCGGAGGTGAACGCCGCTGAACTAGAAGATATTCGTGCTCTTGTACGCAAAGCCAATCCAGATATTGTTATCAACGCTGTAGATCCGCGCTTTGTTATGCCGATCTTTTTAGCATGTGAAATTGAAAATAAAAATTACATGGATATGGCAATGTCTCTTTCTCGTCCGCATCCGCATTATCCAAACTCGGAAACCGGCGTAAAACTTGGCGATGAACAATTCGCTCGTGACTGGAACTGGTGCGAACGAGGTATCTACGCACTAGTGGGAATGGGAATCGAGCCAGGAATGAGCGACGTCTTTGCTAGATACGCGTCTGATCATCTCTTTAGTCGAATTGATGAGATAACGGTTCTAGATGGTTCTAATTTGGTCGTTGAAGGTGCAGATTTCGCACCATCATTTTCAATCTGGACAACTATTGAAGAGTGTCTAAATCCCCCATTGGTTTGGGAAGATGGGCGCGGTTGGTTTACCACTGAACCATTTAGCGAACTCGAGGTATTTGATTTCCCTGAGGGAATTGGTCCAGTTGAGTGCGTAAACGTCGAACACGAAGAAGTTGTCTTGATACCGCAGAAAGTTGACGCCAAAAAAGTTAACTTCAAATATGGTCTTGGTGCTCAATTCATTACAACTCTAAAAACTATTCATATGCTCGGTTTGGATCGAAAGGAGACTGTGGAAGTTCAAGGTCATCCCGTCTCGCCACGTGATCTACTTGCCGCTTCACTTCCTGATCCAGCAACGTTGGGTAAACGTATGCGCGGAAAAACTTGTGCAGGAACATTAGTTAAAGGTTTAAATAAAGACGGTAAGCCATATGCTTGCTATTTGTACAACGTTGTAGATAACGAGTGGTCAATGGCTAATTACGGAGACCAGGCTGTCGTTTGGCAGACTGCAATTAATCCAGTTATTGCAATGGAGTTATTGCACAACGGCACATGGAAACCAGAAGGCGTTAATGGCCCAGAGTGGTTTGATGCCAAACCTTTCCTTGATCTCCTTGAAGAGTACGGAACTAGCTGGCATATTCGCGAGGAATCGACTGCTGGAATCTCAGTCGAGGAGATAACCGTTTAAAACGGGAGGCTGCGATGGCGAAGGAATTGCAGTTTGATGTCGTCGTAATCGGATCCGGTTTTGGCGGATCCGTTACTGCGCTTCGACTGCGTGAGAAGGGATATTCCGTAGCAGTCCTTGAAGCTGGGAAGAGATTTGCAGATAAAGATTTCCCAAAGACGTCCTGGCGCGTTAATAAATTTCTATTTGCGCCGGCACTTGGTTGTTTCGGAATCCAAAGAATTCATATCCTTCCCGATGTACTTGTCCTTTGTGGCGCAGGCGTTGGCGGAGGTTCACTTGTCTACGCCAATACTTTGTATCAGCCTGGCGATGCTTACTTTCAGGATAAACAATGGGCAGATATCACTGATTGGAAACGCGAACTCGAACCTTGGTATGAACAAGCAAGACGCATGTTGGGAGTCGAAGAGAATCCTTACTTCTCGCCATCAGATGCGGCTATGAAATCTGCTGCTACCAAGATGGGCGTTGGGCAAACTTTTAAGATGGCGCCTCTAGGAATTTACTTCGGAAAAGGTGAAGGCATAGCAGCAAGTGATCCTTACTTTGGTGGGAAAGGACCAGATCGCAAAGGCTGTACAAACTGTGGTGAATGTATGACTGGTTGCCGTCATAACGCTAAGAACACTCTTCCAAAGAACTATCTTGGACTTGCCGAGGGCGCTGGCGCAAAAGTATTTCCAATGACAACAGTTACAGAATTCGAATTGCGCAGCGATGGAAAATGGCGAGTTGAAACTGAGAAAACAGGAGCTTGTCGTGGTTGGCGCGGCCCAACCTTTATTGCAGATCAACTAGTTGTTGCTGCAGGAACATTTAACACTCAGAAGTTATTGCATAAGATGAAACGTAAACAATTACCTCACCTTTCGAATCGACTTGGCGAGCTTTCCCGAACAAATAGTGAAGCCCTCACTGGCGCGCTTATCAATAACCGCGAAAATGATTTCAGCCGTGGCGCAGCGATTACCTCTTCATTCTTTCCTGATGAACATACCCATATTGAACCCGTGCGTTATGGCAAAGGAAGCAATTTCATGGGCTTGCTACAAACGATCATGACCGATGGGTTTACTGGAAAAGAACGGCGCCGTCATTGGTTAAAGCAGTTCTTGGCCAAGCCTTCCTTGCTTTTGCGAATTATTAATGTGCGCAACTGGAGCGAGAAGACGGTCATCGCACTTGTCATGCAAGATGTTGACTCTGCCGTCACCGTAAAGGGTAAGCGCGGCTTATTTGGATTTAAATTAACTTCCAAGAACGATAGCGATAAGCCAAATGCGACTTTTATTCCAGCGGCCAATGAAGCGGTTCGACATATCGCAAACGAATACGGTGGAATCACAGGTGGGCATATTGGTGATTTAATCAGCGCACCATTTACAGCCCACTTTGTTGGCGGCTGTGTAATTGGAGCAGATGAAAAAACTGGAGTGATCGATCCGTACCACCGCGTTTATAACTACCCAACTCTTCACGTAGTCGATGGCGCTTCAATCACCGCAAATCTAGGTGTAAATCCATCTCTGACAATTACTGCGCAAGCAGAGCGCGCTATGTCATTATGGCCAAATAAAGGAGAAATTGACCCGCGTCCCGTACAAAACGCTCCTTACAAGTATCTTGCTCCAATACGACCTAACGATCCAGTTGTTCCGGCCAGCGCTTACGGCGCACTCAAGTAAATTAAATGTGGAGGCGAAATGAAGAAGTGGGCTCTAGTAACAGGTGCGACTGCCGGAATAGGTGAAAGTTTTACTCGCTTACTTGCCGCGGAAGGATTTAATCTAGTTTTAGTCGCGCGCGATGAAGCTCGCTTGCAGGAAAGAGCACAAGGGTTAAAGGATAAATTCGGTGTCGATTCAGTTGTAATCGTCGCAGATCTTGCAACTGAATCAGGTTGTGCCAAAGTTGAAGAATTCATTGCAAATAACCAAATCGAAGTACTCATCAACAATGCGGGATTCGGAATTAATAAGGCATTTACGATGAGTGATTTGGCGAAAGAAGAGGAAGTTCTCAAGGTGCTGGTTCGAACTCCTATGCGTTTGATGCATGTTGCACTTCCTGGAATGAAAGAACGAAATTCTGGAACGGTAATAAACGTCTCATCGGTTGCCAGCTTTATTGCGGGAGGCGCCTACAGCGCATCAAAGGCATATCTAACTGTATTAAGTGAATCTCTTCATACCGAACTTGCATCGACCAAGATAAATGTATCGGCGCTCTGCCCAGGATTTACTCGCACCGAATTTCATCAACGTGGGCGGATGAAGATGTCAGGGTTACCCCAATTTATGTGGCTTAACTCAGATCGCCTAGTTGCCCAAGCCTGGAAAGATGCGCAGGCAGGCAAGCCAGTTTCAATTCCGGGTTGGCAGTACAAACTATTAGTTGGTTTCATATCGCTGGTTCCTAGGCCGCTAGTCCGCAGGGTCGGAATGAATTTGCGTGTTAAACAACGCTAATTCACATGCTTTTCTCTGCTTGCTTACCCAAGTTATCCCCCTTGGTTGGCTAACATAGCCTCATCATCAATGGAGGTTTTTCATGTTTCGTAAGGCCATAGTCGTAGCCGGAGCTACTGCCCTCGTACTCGCATCAATTACCGCAGTACCTGCAGGCGCGGCAACCAAAGTCAGTAATGGCGTTGCTTGCAAAAAGGCCGGTCAGACCACAAAGGTAAGCGGTTCTTCTTACCGCTGTGCAAAGAACCCATTGGTTAAGAATTCAAAGCTCACTTGGCTGTCACTAGATTGCATAAATACTGCAAACACATACAACAGGGCAGTTGCAAACTTGCCAAAGATCAAAGCTGCAACTGATGAAACTGTTGCCAAGCTCGATGCTGATATGGCAAAGCAAGCAGCCGAAACCGAGAAGGCAAACAAATTAATTCCTGAATATCAAGCGAAGATTGCAACAATTAATACAGCACTTGTGGCGTTGCGAGCAGACACTGCAAACTTGGCTAAGAACAAGGCAACGATTGATAAGTACGCTGCTGCTGTTCGCAGTTACGAAGCGGCGATTAAGGCTTACTCAACTGTTGGCAAGCAGAGCGAGCGAAGCGAACGCGCAAAGGCGCAAGCTATTGACCAGTATGAGAATTCAAAGACTGACATTGAGACCACGCTTGGCATGGCCAAGTTGATCTGCAGCAAGGGCTTCTAAGCTCTTCCAGCTCAGGCTCAGGTTAGCCCTATTCGTTCTGGTTAGTCGCGCACCTTAACTTACGTGGGTGCGCACCCATTTAATCTGGAAATGGTTCGCTCTGGCGATTTTAGCCGGACATTCCGTAGCTAAAATTCTGAAGGTTGATGCAGCGATCGTTCTTGATCTATTTCTTTTTAACTTAGTTATCATTGCTGCGATTGTTTCGTTGATTCGCGCACCGCTGCATAGCGATTCTTTTGCAATCGCTTTTACCTCAATGGCGATCGCTTCATGGGGAGTCGGCTCTGTATATTCGAGTCTTGCTCAGTACCTTAACTTCAACGCAAATTCACTGCTCTTTTCAAATATTGCTTATGTGCTCTTCTACCCTTTTGCTTTCCTTGCTATTCCGCGCATTCTGGGCCGCAGGCAGCGGTTGCGTTTACTTGAGCTACTAGATGCTGCAATCTTTGGGTTGGGGTTAAGTTCAATAGTTACCGCTCTGATTCTTACTAAATTCATCTCAAATATTCCTGGGGATAGCACAAGCGCCTTCTTTGCTGTTTTATATCCAGTCTGCGATATTGCATTAGTTGTCATTGCCATCGTTAGCACAATTGTTTCTGGGTTTTCAACTAGATCATCGCTATTAATAACTGGGGTTCTGGTTTTTGCGATAAATGATTTCTATTATCTCTGGGCGCAGATAAATGATTCATATCAATTTGGTCAAATCAGCGATAACGGTTGGTTGCTTGGAATAACTGTCATCACGCTCTCGTTATGGGCAGCACCGAATAATCTGCAGATTGAAGCCAAGATCCATCCCGCGCTTATTGCAGTATCAATCTTCATTAGCCCAGCACTGCTATCTGCTATTGCACTTCGCCCAGATTTCTTTCCGATTTATGTTGTTATTCCAACAATCGCAACGTTATTTATGGCATTTATAAGAATGACCCTGGTTATTCGGCAAGCCAGTAATTTAGGTGAAGAGAAGATCCTGGCGCGCACAGATGAGTTAACTGGCCTTCCCAATCGCCGGCGATTAGTTGCCGAAATCAGTGCGCTAAGCGGCGTGGAAGGTGCCCTGCTTTTGCTAGATCTTGATGGATTTAAACCAGTTAATGATCAATACGGTCATGAGATGGGCGATCAAATTCTGCGACAAGTAGCCACACGCTTTAGCAGATCACTTCCAACGGGATCTGTTCTGGCACGGCTGGGAGGAGATGAGTTTGGAGCAATTGTGCTTGGTAGCCCCGATACAACTTTAGAAGTTGCACATGCGCTACGAGCAACGTTGAGTTATCCCTTTACTGTCGGCGGAAATCAAATTTCAATTAGCGTAAGTATCGGCCATGTTAGAAATGATAAGAACGGTGATTTACTGCAACGGGCTGATGCGGCGATGTATGAAGCGAAGCGAAGTGGTGTGGCTATTGTGGAGGCAGCGGTTTATCAGCCTTAATTTCCTTAAGTCTTTCGAGTGATTCCAGGCGTTCAGCTGCGTGATCGACGATTCGCTCAACGTAACCCTTTGAATATCCATCTAAGAAGAGCCAAGGTTCATGGATCTCTGCTGCAGATAGGTGCGCAAGTTCAGGTACATACTTTCGAATGTAATCGCCGTTTTCGTCAAAACGTCTTCCTTGTTCGATCGGATTAAAGACGCGGTAGTAAGGAGATGCATCGGTGCCGGTACCGGCGGTCCACTGCCAACCATGCGCATTCGATGCCGGATCGAAATCAACTAAATG
>JBEAMT010000116.1:0-3519 GCA_041165825.1 Actinomycetota bacterium
GCAATCGCAGATGAAATGGGCGAATCAATCATGCTCGGCACAGTTACCCAAGCAGCGCGCGAAATTTCATCACTAGGTAAATGGGATGGCGCACGCGCTAACTTCGCTGCAGTTTCTGCACCTGGTGCAAATAAGGTTTCTGGAAATGAAGCGCTACTTACTTCATGGCGTCGCTTGTTAGATCTCGGTACTTTGCAAAAGGGCGAGGCAAACTTGGCAGGTACTGCTCGTAAATCTGTTGCAGTTATTTCGCCAAAGCGCGCTGAAACAATGGGCGTTAAAGATGGCGATATCTTGCGAGTCTCTAACTCACACGGATCGATTTCGCTGCCTGCGCTAGTTGAGGATATTCACGATGATGCCGTTTGGGTGCCACGTAACTCATTCGGTACACAAACTCTGATTTCGTTAAATGCTGTGCACGGCGATGTTGTATCGGTGGTGAAGGCATGAATAACGCTCAGTTGTTGCTAGATGATCCAGGTTGGATCATCACTCTTAAGGCAGTAATTGTCTTTGCGGTCTGTGTTGTCTTGACGATCATGTCTGTATGGGGAGAACGTCGCATCGTTGCTCGTATGCAGATGCGTCTTGGCCCTAACCGCGTTGGAAAGTTCGGCTTAATCCAGGCGCTTGCAGATGGCGTAAAGCTGGCGCTGAAAGAAGATTTGATTCCGGCAGCTGCTGACAAGGTTGTATTTGTTATCGCTCCAGTAATCAGCACCACTGCGGCATTTATGGCCTTTGCGGTTATGCCAATGACTGGTCCCGTTAACTTCTTCGGCGAAGAAACAGTTATGCAGTTAACCGATCTACCAGTTGGCGTTCTCTATGTTCTTGCCACCGCATCAGTTGGTGTTTACGGAATTGTTCTCGCTGGTTGGTCATCTGGTTCGACATACCCGCTGCTTGGTGGACTTCGCTCTAGCGCGCAGGTTGTTTCTTATGAAATTGCTATGGGTCTCTCACTTGTTTCAGTCTTTATCTACTCCGGATCAATGTCTACTTCATCAATCGTTGCCGCACAGCAGAGCACCTGGTGGTATGGACTTGTGCTCTTCCCATCATTTGTTATCTATGCAATTTCCATGGTCGGTGAAACCAACCGCGCACCATTTGACTTAGCTGAAGCTGAAGGCGAACTCGTAGGTGGATTCCACACTGAATATTCATCACTTAAGTTCGCGCTCTTCTTCTTGGCAGAGTATGTAAATATCATCGCGGTTTCTGCGTTAGCAACAACGCTCTTCCTTGGTGGTTACCACGCAATTCCAGGCCTGGGCTTTACAGAACAATGGTTAGGTGGCTGGTTCACACTTATCTGGTTCTTCCTAAAGGTTCTCTTCTTCTTCTTTATCTTCGTATGGTTGCGTGGAACTCTTCCTCGTTTGCGTTACGACCAATTCATGCAATTTGGTTGGAAAGTCTTGATTCCGGTCTCATTGCTCTGGATCTTGGTAGTTGCAACACTTCGTCTGATCTCCACTACTAGCCAATCACGTACCTCAACATTTATCTTCGCTGGCATCGTGGTGCTAATTGTTATGGGTATCTCAACAGCAGTTGATAGTTCAAAGAAGAAACGCGCTGCGCAAGTTTACCCAGAGGCAGCTGCTCCAAGTTTTGCTGTTCCATCGCTTCCATCCGAGATAACCACTATCAACGTTTCTGACAATGCAAATAACAGGGGAGGCGATCGTGTCTGACCAAAATGATTTTCAACCACTCGTAAATAAAGAAAATAAAGATGTCGACATCACCAGCGTTTCCTACGAAAAAGTAGATCAACCTGGTGCAAAGAGCCTTCTAAAGCAGGCGCAAGGTTTCTGGGTAACTTTCATAACCATGTTTAAGAAAGTTAATACTGTTCAATACCCAGAAGTTAAAGAGCCAACTGCAGAACGTTTCCATGGTCGCCATCAGTTAAACCGCCACCCAGATGGTTTGGAAAAGTGCATCGGTTGCGAACTTTGCGCGTGGGCATGCCCTGCTGATGCAATTTATGTAGAAGGCGCAGATAACACTCCTGATAATCAAATGTCACCAGGAGAGCGTTACGGCAAGGTTTATCAGATCAATTATTTGCGTTGTATTTTCTGCGGTCTGTGCATCGAAGCATGTCCAACTCGAGCACTAACCATGACAAATGAATACGAGCTCGCTGATTCAACTCGTGGCAAATTGATCTTCGAAAAAGATGACTTACTCGGTCCGCTACGCGCAGGAATGTTGCCACCACCACATCCAATGTATCCAGGTATGACCGATACAAATTATTACAACGGTGACGTTAAAGAGGCGCATCCTTCACAGGAGCAAAAATAATGGAACCTTTACTAACAGTTCAGACACCTGAAACAGTTTTATTCTGGTTCTTGGCACCGCTTTCAGTGCTCGCCGCACTTGGCATGTTGCTCGTTAAGAAAGCTGTGCACTCTGCACTCTTACTAGCGTGGGTAATGGTTTCCCTGGCAATTTTCTATATCGCACAAGGTGCGCTCTTCTTAGGAATCGTGCAGGTAGTTGTATACACCGGTGCGGTGATGATGCTCTTCCTCTTTATTTTGATGTTGGTAGGCGTTGATTCATCTGATTCACTAACCGAAACAATTACTGGCCTTCGTCCTATCGCGATCACCGCAGCAGTTGGCTTCGGTGGTTTAATGGTTTCGCTACTTGGTCGTGCAACTTTAGGTCGCGAACCAGTTGGTTTAGAGGTGGCAAATGCTGCCGGAAACGTGCAAGGCCTAGCTGCTCTCTTATTCTCAAAGTATGTCTGGCCTTTTGAAGTTATTTCAGCCCTTTTAATTACCGCCGCAGTTGGTGCGATGGTTTTGGCGCATCACCGACGTTCAACTCCACGCCCAACTCAGCGCGAACAATCTGTAAATCGCTTCCGCTCAGGTTCATTGGCAGGTGCTGCCGGTTTACCTGGCCCAGGCGTATTTGCTCGCCATAACGCAGTCGATGTTCCGGCGCTTTTGCCTGATGGAACACCAGCGCCTTCGTCTATTTCTGCAACTTTAAAGGCACGCGGAGATGTAATTGATTCCGCTCAGTTCCAACTCGACAACGTTGATACAACAGTTGTGGAGGAGAAGTAATGAGCCTCGATAACTATCTCTACTTATCTGCGATTTTATTTACTATCGGCGCGGTTGGCGTAGTTGTTCGCCGCAATGCAATCGTTGTCTTTATGTGCATCGAGTTAATGCTTAATGCCGCGAATCTTTCACTAGTAACTTTCGCAAGAATTAATGGAACTTTAGATGGCCAGGTGATCGCCTTCTTTACGATGGTTGTTGCCGCCTGTGAAGTAGTAGTCGGTCTAGCGATCATCGTTACGATCTACCGTTCCCGCCGATCAGCATCTATCGATGATGCTAGTTTGTTGAAGCGATAAAAATGGCTACCAACAACGGTCTCGTTTATCTGATTGCGCTGCCACTATTTGGCGCGCTCACTCTGCTACTTCTTGGACGTAAGGCAGATAGGTGGGGGCACCTACTTGCAACTGCA
>JBEAMT010000117.1:0-5057 GCA_041165825.1 Actinomycetota bacterium
ACTGCTGCTTCGCGCATCGCTGAAACCTCAGCGCCTGTGAGTGTGCGATCGGGTGCACGGAAGGTTAGGGTGAAAGCCAGAGAGATTTTGCCATCGCCAATTTTGTCGTAACGATCAAAGAGTGCGATGGACTCGAGAAGATCCCCTGCTCCGCTGCGCAAAGCCTTCTCGACATCAAGTGCTGTAACAGATTGATCAACAATTAGGGCTACATCTTGTACGGCAGCAGGCATAGTGCCAACTCGAGTAGGCCGAACAATTTCGGAATCTGGGAGCGCGCTTAAACCGACCGCGAAGGCAACGCTGCGTTCTGGTAATCCGTACTTGGCAATGATGCGCGGATGGATTTCGCCAGCATGCGCAACTGCTTTACCATCAACAATCAGCTCTGCACATCGACCCGGGTGCCATGGTGCAAAGTCAGAGCGTTTGATCGTCCATTCGAGGTTGCAGAGTTGCAGAATATCTTGAGCGTAAGCGATGGCATCTTGCCAGTTGTAGGCACGAGCCTTGCCTTGCCAATCCTCGTTCTCGATTTTGCCGACTAATAAACCTGCCACATGGAAAGCTTGTGGCGGAACGCTGGCGTAAATCGCCTCAATTGTTTTGGCATCAGGGCGACTGCCGATAACTGGAGATATGGCAGGAACTAGCTTCTGTGCACTGCGAAAGATTGAGCCCATTTCAAAGATGGCAAAATCTTTTGCGCCACGACTAATGTTTCGCGCAGCAACTTCGATGAGTCCTGGAACCAAGTGCACACGCATGAGTGGGAACTCTTCAGACATTGGATTTGCGATGCGATAAGTGGAGGCGCGCTCACCAACAAATCCCATATTGTCGATGGTCTCTTGATTGGTAAATGGAAAAGTTTGCACTTCCGCTAGGCCGCGCGCGGCGAGCATTGCAGCGATAGCGCGACGACGTTTCTGAGTTGGAGTAAGGCTTGCGTGATTTGGACGCGGTGGCAAGATCGAAGGAATTTTGTCGTAGCCAATCATTCGCGCTACTTCTTCAGCCAGATCTGCAGGCGTTAACAAGTCTGAACGCCAAGATGGCGGATCAACGGTGAATGACTTTTCATCCACATCGCAGCCAATTACTCGCAGTACGCGCGCGATATCAGCTGGGGAGACTTCTAAACCCAGAATCTCTGAGATGTAAGCGGGATCAAGTTTGATGACCGGTGCGTACTTTGGTTCGCCCGCGATAACGGTCGCAACATGCTTTGCAGAGCTATGAGCCGTTAATAGTTGTACAAAGCGAGCAGATGCAAATTCCGCCAGTGATGGATCAACGCTACGTTCCAGGCGGCGTGAAGCTTCAGAGGAAAGTTTGTGGCGACGTGAATTCTTAGCAACGCAGACTGGATCAAAGCGAACAGCTTCAAGTGCAATTTCAGTCGTTGTCTCGGATATTTCAGATGACTGCCCGCCCATAGTGCCGGCAAGAGCCAAAGGTTGCTTATCGTCACAAACCATTAAATCTTCAGGATCGAGTTGGCGAACTTGGCCATCAAGAGTTGTAAATGGCTGTGCCTTGCCTGCACGTTTGATTGTGAGACCACCAGAAATCTTTGCTTTATCAAATGCATGAAGTGGTTGGCCGAGTTCAAGCATCACATAGTTTGTCACATCAACAACGAGAGAGATAGAGCGCATACCCATCTTCTCGATACGGCGACGCATCCAAATTGGGGTCGTTGCTGATGGATCAAAATCCGAGAGAGTGCGTAGGTAGAAGACCGATGCTGTTGACGGATCTTCGATCTTAGCCGTTACTCCAGTACCAGTTTCGGTAAACTTTAAATTGCGAAGAGTATCTACCGGATCGGTAAATTTCAGCCCCAGTGAACCAGCTACTTCGCGAGCAATACCGCGAATACTTAGCGCGTAACCACGATCAGGGTTTACCGCTACATCTAAAATGGTGTCGTTTATTTCAAGCACATCGATCGCATCTGCGCCGATCTCCACTTCACCTTCAGCAAAGACCATGATTCCTGAATGATCATCACCCAAACCGAGTTCACGCGAAGAGCAGATCATGCCGTTAGAGGTCTTGCCATAAGTTTCTCTAGCAGCGATTTTGAAATCTCCAGGTAAGACTGCGCCAGGAAGTGCAGCTATTACGATATCCCCGACCACAAAATTAGTGGCACCACAAATTACGTAACGGGTCGCTTTCTCACCGCAATCTAAGCCTACGTAGCGAATTGGTTTTTTAAATTCTGTGATCTCTTCAATCGATAGAACCTTGGCGAATTTAAGCGGTCCACTCAAATCGGATCCGGCGTAAATGACCTCTTCAACTTCAAAGCCAACGCGAATGAGTCCGTTGGAAATTTCCTCAGCGGAGATATTTGTAGGGATATCTACAAATTCGCGGATCCACGATAAAGGTGCGCGCATTTACAGACCTACCCCGAATTGACGAGTGAAACGAAGATCGCCTTCAACGATGTCGTGCATATCAGTGACGTTATGGCGCACCATGAGCGTGCGTTCTAGCCCCATTCCAAATGCAAAACCACTGTAAACATCAGTATCAATTCCACAAGTTGCCAGAACTTTTGGATTAACCATTCCGCATCCGCCCCATTCGATCCAGCGACCGTTGAAGAAAATATCTACTTCGGCGCTAGGTTCAGTGAAAGGAAAGAATGATGGACGAAGACGCGTAGTTACATCAGGACCGAACATCGCTTGGGCAAAATTATCGAGAGTTCCCTTTAGGTGCGCCATGGTGATGCCCTTATCAACAACCAAGCCTTCAACTTGATGGAAGACCGGACTATGCGTGGCATCTAGTTCGTCAGCGCGGAAGGTGCGTCCTGGACAGATCATGTAAATCGGGGGCTCATGCTGCAACATAGATCGGATTTGAACCGGAGAGGTTTGCGTGCGCAGCACCATTCCGGACTCAACCGGTTCGATGTAAAAGGTATCTTGCATGGTTCTCGCTGGATGATCGGCGGGAATATTTAGGGCATCGAAATTAAGCCAACCTGATTCGAGTTCTGGTCCTTCTTCAACTGCATAGCCTTGTTCGATAAAGAAATCGCTGATTTCATTTTTAATAATTGTTATTGGATGCAGTCCCCCGCGATGTGCGCGGTTTACCGGCAAAGTTATATCCACAACTTCTTCGAGAAGAACTTTGGCATCGCGTTCTGCCTCAAGTTTCGCAGTTGCTTTATCGAGCGCTGCTGCTATCGCTGCCTTTGCCTCACCGATTAACTTTCCAGCGCTGGCTTTTTCTTCTGGAGCAAGTGAACCTAGACCACGACTGACAAGTGAGATCGGAGCCTTGTCGCCTAGATGGGCAAGACGGGCGAGCTTTAAAGAATCGAGATCACTGGCTGCGGCGAAAGCCGTTGCGGCATCGCTAACCCATTTTTCAATCTCTGCGGGGCTCATAGCGAAATCTTAACCTGTGATCTTTCGTGGATGCGGGATATTTGGCTAGGAAGCGGTGAGGTGGAACATAACGATGGATGCAGCAGCAGAGAGATTTAGGCTCTCGGCATTGCCCTTCATTGGAATATTTACAGCGATAACATCACTTCCAATTAACGTATCTATCCCCCGCGCTTCATTACCGAAAATAGCAACGCAGTCGCCAAGATTTTTTACTTCCAGAAGTGAAGTTGCACCCTGAGCTGAAAGAGCCAACTTCTTAATCTCTGGAAATTTTTCAGAGAGAGTTAAGAGGGTTACTCCTGTGTAAAGCGGAATATGCCAAAGAGATCCCGCAGTTGCCCGAACCACCTTTGGCGAATACATATCTACACTGCCTGGTGAAGTAATAACTGCATCGATTCCCATCGCATCTGCACTTCGCAGAATGGTTCCAGCATTGCCGGGATCTTGAATTTCATGCAGGTATATAAATTTCGAGTGGCCGCTTAACTTTAAATCATCGAAAGAGTTGCGCCCGATTTCACAAACGCTCAAGATTCCCTGCGGTGTAATAGTGGAGGACATTGCCGCCATTACCGGTTCGCTCACCAAAATAGTTTCAACCCTTGATGAATCTAGACCTGCACCATCGAGACGAGATTGACCGCTCTCGGTGAGAAAGAGAGTTTTTATCTTCGGGCCGGAAGTGGCGGCTAAAGCTTCGCGCGCACATTGCAAGCCTTCGGCGATAAATTGACCATGCTCTCCGCGCTCTTTATTTCCGCGGGAAGAGATAAGAGCCTTCACCCGCGCGATATGCGGCGAGTGAAGGCTCTCGATCATTTAGAAGGTTATGCGCTAACTAGATTTTTGCGAGCTAGATCAACCAGTGTCTTAAATGTTGCGGGATCATTTGTAGCTATGTCGGATAGAACGCGACGATCAACTTCAACACCAGCAGCCTTTAGACCTTGGATGAAACGGTTGTAGGTCATTCCGTTTTCGCGGGCTGCAGCGTTAATGCGCTGAATCCAAAGCTGACGGAAATCACCCTTCTTATCTTTACGGTCGTTAAACGCGTAAACCATAGAGTGAGTGACTTGCTCTTTCGCCTTTGTGAAAAGACGGGAACGCTGACCGCGGTATCCGCTAGCGCGTTCTAGGGTTGTGCGACGCTTCTTAGCAGCGTGAACTCCACGTTTTACTCTCATTTAATTCACACTCCTTACTTAAGGCCAAGCATGCGCTTGGCTGTCATTGCGACGGTTGGCTTTGCTGCTTGTTCGGTACTCAAACGACGAGTAACGCGAGATGACTTACGCTCCAAAAGGTGGCGCTTGCCTGCACGCTCGTGCATGATCTTTCCTGAACCGGTTACGCGAAAGGTTTTCTTCGCGCCACTGTGGGTCTTCATCTTTGGCATTTATCTTCTCCTGTACTTCGTCGTCTTTAAATTGCTGTCTTAATAAAACTAATAAAAACTTTTTAACTAGTTCTTCTCTACTGCCGCCTCGAGCGCTGCCTTTTCCTTGGCCGCGCGCGCTGCCTTCTGCTCTGCTACCGCTTCTGTCTTCTTCTTCGTCGGTCCCAACACCATCGTCATATTTCGACCCTCTTGCTTAGGGGCGAACTCAACAAAAGCAACTTCTGCAACAT
>JBEAMT010000118.1:0-3609 GCA_041165825.1 Actinomycetota bacterium
TTTCTCGCAATTAAATCTAAGGATCGCCTTCACTTAGTTCTTGGTCTATCTGCCGGACTCTTACTTGGGCTAGTTGCCTTCGATTTATTACCGGAAGTTTTTGAACTTGGTACTCAAGAAATCTTCCATGCGCCAGCAGTATCTGTTGCCTTAATTGCGGGTTTCTTGCTACTTCACTTCTATGAACAACTATTTGGTTCACATGAACCTGCCGAATCAGATTATGGACATGACCACGAGCACTCTTCCAACGTTGCCGGTGCACTTGGCGCACTTGCCATGGGCGGACACGTCTTCCTTGATGGATTAGCGCTCGGTGTTGCATTTAAAGTTAGCTCTGATTTAGGAATCGCGGTATTTATCGCACTCTTGGTTCACGCATTTTCTGACGGCTTAAATACAGTTTCGTTTTTAATTAAGAGTGGCAAATGGGGACGTAAGGGAATCTGGCTGCTCGGCGTTGATGCAATTGCGCGAGTAAGCGGTGCGGCTCTTGGAACCACCTTGGTCCTCGGCGATAATCTGATCGCTTTCTATCTCGCGGTTTTCTCGGGCATTGTTATCTATCTTGCAACTGCTCATATCCTGCCAGAGGCTCATTCACGTCATAAATCTCGATACACAATTTTGGCTACGATTGTTGGTGTGCTCGTGATGTGGGCTCTTGTCGGAACACTTCACGGTATGGAATAAATAATGTCTAGATCCAATCCGAGGGTTCTAAGCACCCTTGAGCGCGCCGGTGGTTTTGCAAGTGCACAAGAGGTTTATCGCTTAATGCAGCGTGAAGGCGAAAGCATTGGATTAACTACTGTTTATCGCTCATTGCAGAGTTTGGTTAGCGACAAGATCGTTGATGTTCTGCGCCGCGAAGATGGTGAAGCAATTTATCGCTTATGCGGTGAAGCCCACCACCACCATTTAGTTTGCAAAGGCTGCGGAGATACTGTTGAAATTGAGGGCGGAGCAATTGAAAAATGGGCGAAAGCGATGGCTGAAGAGCATGGCTTTCGCGATGTTGGCCATACCGCAGAGATCTTCGGCCTCTGCGCTAAGTGCTAGTAACTACGCTTTCCCAAACCGCCTGTCACGTTCGGAATAAATTTCAATTGCTTTCCAAAGTTGTTTTGGCGTCATATCTGGCCATAGAACATCCATAAATACGAACTCGGCATAGACCGATTGCCACGGCAAGAAGTTGCTGGTGCGCTGCTCCCCTGATGAGCGCAAGAACAAATCAACATCGCGCATCTTCGGTGAATATAAATACTTCTCTATCGTCTTTTCCGTTATCGCATCCGGCTTTAACTTGCCACGCTTTACATCGCGCGCCAGCGCAGTTGTGGCATCCACAAGTTCGGAACGACCGCCGTAGTTAACGCACATATTAAGAGTTAAAACTTTATTTTTCTTGGTTAACTCTTGCGCCTCTTCGAGCTCTGAAATTACCGATTTCCATAAACGTTGTGGGCGTCCAATCCATTGAATTTTTACGCCCATTTCGTTTAATCGGTTACGCCGCTGGCGCAGGACATCACGGCTGTAACCCATCAAAAACTTAACTTCTTCAGGAGTGCGTTTCCAGTTTTCCGTTGAAAATGCGTATGCGCTTAACTCTTTAACGCCAAAGCCAATTGCTGCCTCTACTAAATCAAAGAGAACTTTTTCACCGGCTTCGTGTCCGGCAGTGCGCGCTAGTCCGCGATCTTTTGCCCAGCGACCATTACCATCCATCACTATCGCGATGTGTTCTGGAACCTCAATCTGCTTTGCCACTTTTCCTAAACTCTCTCCACGATCGGCATGCTTCTAAGCCCACGTTCGAGATGCCATTGTAAATAAGCGACCACTAAACCACTAGCCTCGCGGCGATTTCTTAACTCACTTGCTTGCGCAACTTCCCAATCACCGCTTAATAAAGCCCCCAGTAGTTTGAGGGTTTCGGGCGCAGGTGTGGCACATGCAGATGGGCGGCAATCCATACACACTGAGCCGCCGCCAACTAGCGAGAAGTAACGATGTGGACCGGGTTTTTCACAACGAGAGCAGTTTGTAGTTGATGGCGCATAGCCGCCAATTGCTAGTGAGCGAAGTAAAAATGCATCCAAAATAAGCGATGCATCGTAACGATTTTCTGCCAGCGCTTTCATACCGCCGACAACCAATTGAAATTCTTGCAAAGCTGGTTCGTACTCTTGCGAAGTAAAGCGTTCAGCAGTTTCCAAAATCGCAGAAGCAATTGTCCAACGTTGATAATCCTCAGTAAGCGCTTCACCGTAATTGTTTATCGCTTCAACTTGGGTGATCGTGTCAAAGGTGCGACCTTTGTGGAGTTGAATATCGACATGGCTGCCTGGTTCAAGGCGTGCCCCAAATTTCGACATGGTGCGACGAACGCCTTTAGCTACTCCACGAACACGACCATGTTCGCGCGTTAAAAGGGTGATGATGCGGTCTGCTTCACCCAGCTTCTGGGTGCGCAAAATAATCGCTTCGTCACGATAAAGGCTCACGAAGGTAAAGGTAGTCAGCGAATAGCGCGATTTATTGCAGACACGACCGCTTTAAGTGAAGCAGTTGTGGTGTTTGGGTCGATTCCGACGCCCCAGAAAACTTCGTTACCAATTGAGCACTCCAGATAGGCAGCAGCTGATGCATCACCGCCGGCAGAGAGTGCATGCTCGTAGTAATCAAGGACGCGAACATCGACGCCATAATCTTGCAAGATATTGCAGAACGCGGCGATTGGACCGTTGCCTTGTCCTGTAAGTTCTTTAACTTCACCACGATCAAGAATTGTCACCGATAAGTGAACATCTTCATTAAGGACTGAAGTTTGGGAAAGGCCCTTTAGTCGGAAACGCCCCCACGGAGCGGATTCCGTTGGCAGGTATTCATCTTCGAAGATATGCCACAACGCATCTGCAGTTATCTCGCCACCTTCGGTATCTGTCTTTGTTTGTACAACGCGACTAAATTCAATTTGATGGCGACGTGGCAGATCAAGATGATGTTCGTGCTTCATTAAATATGAAACACCGCCCTTACCGGATTGCGAGTTGACGCGAATCACGGCTTCGTAGGAGCGGCCGATATCTTTTGGATCAACCGGCAAATAAGGAATCGCCCAAGTAAATTGATCTTTGTCAACGCCTGCTGTCTGAGCATCTTTTTCTAGGTGCTCAAAACCTTTCTTGATCGCATCTTGATGCGAACCAGAGAAGGCAGTGAAAACTAAATCTCCACCGTATGGATGGCGCTCCGGAACGCGAAGTTGATTGGCATATTCCACGGTGCGGCGAATCTCATCGATATCGGAGAAATCGATCATTGGATCGATGCCGTGTGAAACCAAGTTCATGCCAAGAGTTACTAGACAAACATTTCCGGTGCGCTCTCCGTTTCCAAAGAGCGTTCCTTCAATGCGATCTGCTCCTGCTAAATATCCAAGTTCTGCTGCAGCAACACCGGTGCCACGATCGTTATGTGGGTGGAGCGAAACAATAACGCTCTCACGGTTTACCAGGTTGCGACACATCCACTCAATGGAATCGGCGTAGACATTTGGCGTTGCCATTTCAACTGTTGCTGGCAAGTTCATGATCGTCT
>JBEAMT010000119.1:0-12815 GCA_041165825.1 Actinomycetota bacterium
TTGGGAAGATTGCACAAGTTGAACCGTATTCAGGGCTCATATTTCCGATTGTGGTGCGGTTAGCCATTGGAACAGAGACAACGCCTGGTCCATAAAATTCAACGAACTTTCCAACGACGCCATGCCTACGCAAGATCTCGGTAATTGTTAGCGCCATATCTGTGGCTGTTGTGCCCACAGGAAGTGAACCGCTGAGCTTGAATCCAACTACGCGGGGAATCAACATTGAAACTGGTTGACCAAGCAGAGCTGCCTCTGCCTCAATACCGCCTACGCCCCAGCCCAGAACTCCGAGTCCATTGACCATTGTTGTATGTGAATCCGTACCAACAACGGTATCTGGATACGCGCGGAGTACTCCATTTACGTTGCGAGTCATGATTACTCGCGCTAGGTATTCAATATTTACTTGGTGAACGATTCCGGTTCCGGGTGGAACAACTTTAAATTCATCAAAGGCTCCTTGGCCCCAGCGTAAGAAGCGGTAACGCTCGCGGTTGCGCTCATATTCAATATCAGTGTTCTGCTCGAAAGAATCTTTTGTACCGAATACATCTGCGATAACGGAGTGATCGATAACAAGTTCTGCAGGTGCCAGAGGATTTACCTTTGCTGGGTCTCCCCCGAGATCAACAATTGCTTCACGCATAGTTGCGAGGTCGACTACACAAGGAACTCCAGTGAAATCCTGCATTACAACGCGCGCTGGCGTAAATTGAATTTCGGTATCTGGTTCAACAGATGGATCCCATTGTGCGAGAGCTTTAATGTGATCAGCGGTGATATTTGCGCCATCTTCAGTGCGCAGTAAATTTTCTAATAAGACTTTCAGCGAGAACGGCAGACTAGCGGCGCCCTCGATCTGAGAGATGTCAAAGATTTCAAAATCTTTGCCGCCAACGTTTAGATTCTTCTTGGCACCTAATGAATTTTTGCTCATCGTTTATCCCTCACTGATTTATCTTGACGTCAAGATACCTTAACTCGCTTAAAAAGCGCAACAGATTCGATGTGTTGCGTCATTGGAAAGAGATCGAATGCGCGAATTTCGGCTAGCTCATATCCAGAACTTTCCAGGTAAGCGCTATCTCGGGCAAGGGCTGCAGGATCGCAGGCCACATAAACAATCGCCCGCGGCTGGAGTGAAATCATTGATTGGACGACGTTCTTGCCCGCACCTTCGCGAGGTGGATCGAGAATAATCACATCCGCCTTTGAAAATCTCGGCAGAATCTTTTCGACATCACCTGTATGAATACCGACATTGGTGCGATCTGAAAAATTTCTCAGCGCATCCCCAGTTGCTGACTTACTGCCCTCAACTAGATCGACTCTGCCATCCTCGCCAATATCTCCCAGTATCTGCGAAGTGAAAAGGCCAACCCCGCCATATAGATCAAGTACATTATCGCCGCTCTCAACTTGAGCGAACTTTAGAACAGCTTCGGTTAGAACTCGCGGCGCATCCTTGTGGCTCTGCCAGAACGAACGTTGTGAAACTTCTAGTGGAAATCCATTTACTTCATAAGTTGCGATATCTGGTCCTTCAGAAGTTCTCACGGGGCGTTCATCACGGGTGTATCCCGTTGCAATGGTTCGCTCGCCAGTTGAAGATATTGATACTTCGACTTGCAGATCGCCTTTCCACTTTCGATTACTCAACTCTTGATATTTCAATTCGGGTTGCAGAATTCGACAATCTGAGACCGGAACAACTTTATTACTCCGTGCTTGGCGAAAACCGAGCGCTCCATCTCGTGTTGTTACAGCGGTAAAGCGGGTGCGATAGCCAAGCGGCCCACCAACTTCTTCCACTTCTACAACCACTTCTTTCTTGGCGATTCGGGCAAATTGTTCCGTTATTACTTCGCTCTTTAGGGAGCGTTGCCTTTCTAGTGAGATATGTTGAAAGTCGCATCCCCCGCAACCAGTGCGATGCGCAAACTGGCAAGGGGGGCTAACGCGATCGCTAGATGCGCTCAAAACTTTCACGACATCGGCGCGATTAAATGAAGATCCAGTACTGGTTATCTCAATCTCAACTTCTTCTCCTGGTATCGCATGGCGAACAAAGATCACCGCTCCAAGATGGCGCGCGATGAAATGGCCGCCGTGGGCGATCTTCTCGATAGTGACGACAAAGCGTTGACCTACGGAAAGGTCTGCCTTTCGTTCTGTTTTTTCCATTCGAGGATCATCTAACGCCATGTGCCTAAGCCTAGGGGTGGTAAGTTAAACCTTGTGCACGTAGTGATTATGGGATGCGGTCGGGTTGGTTCCTCATTGGCAACAGAACTCGAAGCTGCTGGACATTCAGTTGCAATTATTGATCAATCGCGCGAAGCTTTTCGCCGCCTCGGCCCTGACTTTAAAGGTCGCACAGTTGCTGGAGTTGGTTTTGATCGCGATACCTTGCTCGAAGCCGGTATCGAAACTGCCGATGCATTCGCTGCCGTAAGTAATGGTGATAATTCAAACATTCTCGCCGCACGCGTTGCGCGCGAAACTTATGGTGTAGCAAATGTAGTTGCACGAATTTACGATCCGGGTCGTGCAGAGATTTACCAACGTCTTGGTATTCCCACCGTTGCAACTGTTATCTGGGCAACTGATCAAATTCTTCGCCGCTTAGTTCCCGAAGGCTCACGTTCAGAGTGGCGCGATGCCAGCGGAACAATTCAACTTTGTGAAATGCACCCGCATAAAGAATGGTTCGGACGACCGATTACTGAAATTGAATTGGCAATCGATGCCCGAGTTGCTTTCTTAACTCGCCTGGCTGAAGGATTGATCCCAGATGAGCACACCGTTTTGCAGGAGGGCGATTTAATGCATGTCACTGTGCGCAATGAAGATATCGCGGCAGTTGAAGGTATTTTGGCTCGTTCACCAGAGGATCATTCATGAGAATTGCCATTGCCGGTGCAGGAAATGTGGGGCGTGCTATCGCGCGCGAACTTCTTGATAACGGACATCAAGTTCTTCTAATTGATCGCGATCCCAAGGCGTTGAAGTTGGAATCAGTTCCCGATGCCGAGTGGTTGATGGCCGATGCCTGTGAAATTACATCACTCGATAAAGCTGTTCTTAACAACTGCCAAGTTCTCGTTGCAGCAACTGGCGATGACAAGGTGAATCTAGTTACATCTTTACTAGCAAAGACCGAATATGGTGTTCCGCGCGTTGTTGCTCGCATTAACCACCCAAAAAATGAATGGCTCTTTGATTCATCATGGGGTGTAGATGTAGCGGTATCAACTCCACGAATTATTTCCGCCTTAGTGGAAGAAGCGGTCAGCGTCGGAGATGTTGTTCGATTGTTCTCATTCCGAAAAGGTCAGGCAAACTTGGTCGAGTTAACGCTTCCTGATTCATCAATGTGCATCGGTAAGACAGTTGAAGAAATTACGCTTCCTGATGATGCATCTCTGGCAGCGATTGTGCGCGATGGCCGCGTGATTACTCCGACTCCAACAGATGTATTTAGCGCCGGCGATGAGCTTCTCTTTGTTGCATCAGCAACTGCTGAAGGCTTGATTAAATCCTGCTTTATCGAGCAGTAACTTTACTTTTTATCAATTTTCGTAGTTGGCACACTCTTTAAGATCATCCAAGAACCATAAGCGGTAGCCAGGAAAAGCGGATAGCCCATCGCTAGATTTACAGTTCCCAGCAAGTTCACATTTCCACTTCTATATATTGGATATTGCACGGCTATACGGATGAAGAACATTCCTACCCACAGCCAGCTTGCTCGCTTGTACGCGCGCGCACGGGCAGGATCTTTACGCCATTGCAAGTTCTCACCCAAGATTGGGCCGAGCAATAAGCCAAGGATTGGCCAGCCGGCTAAATTCGCAATCAAGTAAACGCTTCCGTAACCAAGGTTTGTTAACAACTTTGGGAGGTAGAGATCGCTAGCGTTGCCAGTGCGGTTGGCAAACCAGGCGCAAATTAGCGAACCAATCAACCCAGAAATAGCGTGCTGAATCGTCTCGCGCATCGCTAGGCGAATAATTGTTAAGAGTGCTGATACCGCAACAGATGCAATAAGCGCACTTTGCAGTTGATCCGTAACATTGAAAACAATAAGAAAAATCACTGAAGGAATACCAGAATCAATTAAGCCTTTCTTGCCCCCAAATGCTGCGAGAACCTTCGCTTTATCTTCGTGATGTTCTGGATTACTCATGTGCGACCCGTTGATCCAAAGCCATCTACGCCACGACCAGAACCTGGCAGGCTTTCTACTTCTAAGAAATCAGCGCGTTCGACTTTTTGAATTACTAGCTGCGCAATACGATCGCCGCGCTTGAAAGAAACGCTCTCTCTAGGATCGTGGTTAATCAAAATTACTTGTAGCTCACCGCGATATCCCGCATCAACCGTGCCGGGCGAATTAACCATGGTGACACCATGCTTAATTGCTAGACCTGAACGCGGATGTACTAGCGCCACATAACCATCGGGAAGCGCGATTGATATTCCAGTAGGAACCAGGGTTCGCTCCCCTGGCGCAAGCGTGACATCGATGCGCGAAACGATATCTGCGCCAGCATCGCCGCCTTTGGCATATCGCGGAAGTGGCAGATCTGGATCTAGCCGCGTAACAAGTACTTGAACACCCATTATGGATTGATCTCAAATTCAGGATCTACGAAAGCCAAGATCTCTGGAGTCTTGGCGATATGTTCGAGATACTCTTTTGGAGCATTCTCCAAAAAGTGCGACATCGGAACAATTACAAAGAGCGCTGCGGCTCTAACTGCAATCTCTCCAGTAGGGCCTCCGAGTCGGCCTTCCGCAGCGGTGTAAACCTTACGATTTACCTGGCCAGTAATTCGCGCCGTGATATGCAAGGTTGTTCCCATAGGAACTGGCTTAAGAAAATCAGTTTCCAAACGAGCAGTAACTGCTGGAGAGCGAATCAGCCACATTAATTTGCCAAGCGCTTCATCAAATGCCAGCGATAACAATCCACCGTGCGCCAAACCTGGTGCACCTTGATGATTTTCTGTAACGGTAAATTCAGCGGTTAAATCTGCAGCAGCTCCAGCTTTTGCTACTAAATGCAGACCAGTTGGATGAAGTTCGCCGCAACCAAAGCAATGTCCAAAGTGAGATGGAATCTTGGTGCCAATCTCAGGAGCTTTTGGATGGCGCTCTGGAATTATTGCGCCCTCCGGAGGAGTTGTACTTGGTACTCGACTCATAGCCTAACTTTACTTCATTGTCATAACTTCATCTACGTCTCACGTTGTGAAAAGACTAGAATAAAGGTGTGATTTTCCGAGAAGTCCTTAGGCCACCGATTTGGGTACTGGCATTTGTTTATTTTCTCTTCCTCTCAATCGCTCTCTCAGTTTGGGCAGCGCTCGATACTCGAGCGACGTTGGTCACTCTAGCGCTCTCAACAATTGCGCTGATTTGGATTTCGATCTCAATGACCTCAGAGATCACTTTTGATGGAGAAGTTTTAAGGATTGATAAAGCAAATATCGAAGTTAAATATCTCGGCAAAGTTACCGTTTTGGATAAAACTGCAATGAGGCTCTTGCGTACTCGTGATGCTGACCCGGCTGCGTTTCTGGCAATTAAATTCTGGGAGCCACGTGGTCTGCGAATTGATCTGAGTGATCCAAGAGATAAGACCCCATATTGGCTCGTAACGAGCAAACGCGGCGAAGAGATCGCCGCGCTGCTTAATCGTTAAAGCTGTTAACTTAATTTAACTTAATTTCACTCTTTACAGACTGCTAGCTTAATTGCACTCTTTACAGACTGCCTTGGCGCCCTCGCCTTTAGCAAGCTGTGTGATGTGATGCACCAGGAAGCATCGTGAACAAGTAAATTCATCGACCTGCTTTGGAACAACGCGCACTGCTAACTCTTCGCCAGATAAATCTGCGCCAGGAAGTTCTAGATTCTCTGCCGCTTCTGCTTCATCGACATCAATCTGACCGGATTGAGCATCGACGCGCTTAGCTTTGAGTTCTTCTAGCGACTCCTCGTGGAGTTCCTCATCCGTCTTACGGGGGGTGTCGTAATCTGTTGCCACTGCTCTCACCTCACTTCCATATATTCAAAACAACTCGCATCTATTGCTCGTTGCTTACGGGCGCATACTCGCGCACTTACCTGTGATTACCCATTACAACCATCGGCGTGTCGCAGATATTCCCCGTTTAAATAAGTAATGACCAGTCTGACTAGGGTTTTTGGGCTGCTTCTATCTCTTTTTACCTATGCGATATACGCGCTGCTTCTATCGCCTTTGCTAAAGATGCCCCGACTCTCGCATGTATCGCTGTTCCACTCTCCACATATTCCTCAGAGAGGATCTCGCCGGTTTCGTGAATCGCGTTAACCAAGTCACCTCGGTTGTAAGGAATTATCGAATTAATCTCGATATTCGGCTGTGGAAGTGACTTTTCAATTGCATGTACTAAACCTTCAATTCCAAATCCGGTTCGTGCAGAGAATGCATAACTATTTTTCTCTTTTCGCAGGATCTCTAAAACGACATCAGGATTAGCTGAATCTACTTTATTGATGGCGATAATTTCGGGGATATCTCCCCCGCCAATATCGGATATAACTTCACGGACAGCGCGGATCTGCTCAAAAGGATCTGGATGCGAACCATCTACAACGTGAACAATTAAATCCGCACCAGATACTTCTTCAAGTGTTGATTTAAAGGCGTCAACTAATTGATGTGGTAAATGGCGCACAAATCCGACTGTGTCAGAGAGCGTGTAGGTGCGACCATCGGCGGTTTGTGATTTGCGCACTGTTGGATCAAGGGTTGCAAATAAAGCATTTTCGACAAGCACGCCAGCATTGGTCAGCCGGTTAAGAAGTGATGATTTTCCTGCGTTGGTGTAGCCGGCTATCGCGACAGAAGGAATATTAAATCGTTTACGTTCTTGGCGTTTGGTATCTCGGGATACCTTCATCTCAGCGATCTCGCGGCGCAACTTAGCCATCTTGTCGCGGATTCGGCGACGGTCAGTCTCGATCTTAGTTTCACCTGGACCGCGGCCACCGATACCTGCACCACCCGCAGCGCGACCACCAACTTGGCGGGAAAGTGAATCACCCCAACCACGTAGACGAGGAAGTAGGTACGCAATCTGCGCCAACTCAACCTGCGCCTTACCTTCTTTACTCTTGGCATGCTGCGCAAAGATATCGAGAATAAGTGCGGTGCGATCTACAACCTTTACCTTCAACTTATCTTCAAGTTGTCTCAGTTGTGATGGAGATGGTTCGCCGTCGCAAATAACCGTATCGGCGCCACTTGAAGCAACAATCTGACGAAGTTCAATTACCTTTCCAGAACCGATATAGGTCGCTGGATCTGGCTTATCTCTCCTCTGGATCAAACCATCTAGAACTTCAGAACCCGCAGTTTCTGCTAGCGCCTTTAACTCAGTTAAAGAATTTTCAGCCATCTCCGCGCTGCCTTCAGTCCATACGCCGACAAGAACAACGCGTTCCAGTTGTAATTGACGGTATTCAGCATCAGAGATATCTTGAAGTTCGGTGGAGAATCCCTTTACGCGGCGAAGTGCATGACGGTCGCTTAGCTCTTGTTGCGGGTCAGGATCGTATTCACTTTCATCGGCATCAAAGTCCGCCGCTACTCGCGCGCTTTCGCGCAGTAGTTCTTCAAATAAATCGTTATTACGAGGTTGGTCGTTACTCATGCATCCTGCAAGTAATCGGTTATATCAACATCTTTAATCAGAACGGCCGGGCCAGTTAACGTGGCATTGGCATGTGGATCGATATCGACTACCAGTCTTCCACCCGGTGGGAAAATGACCCAGCGCGCTGGTAGAGATGAATTTGTGTGAATCGTTGCAGCGAGTGCGACTGCGCAGGTTCCGGTTCCGCATGAACGAGTCTCACCGCTACCCCGTTCGTGAACACGCATCTTGATCTCCTTATTTGCAGTGATCTCAACAAACTCAACATTTACACCTTCTGGATAGATCTCTCGTGGTCGCACAACCGGAGCATCTTTAAGCGAACCCACATCTTCAATCTTTTCTACAAAAACTACCGCGTGTGGATTGCCTACGCTGATGTGATACCCGTTCCAAATCTTTCCTTCAACGGATGCAGTAACTGCCTCGCCTTCGTCAATAACTTTGCCCATGTTCACGGAAATATCATCTTTAGCGGGAACACGAAGATGTTTTAGGCCATCTCGGGTATTGATCGCGAATATACCTTCAGGTTGGTGCCCGCGCTCGACTAAGTATCTAGCCATTACGCGGATGCCATTGCCGCACATTTCAGCCAGCGATCCATCGGCATTTCGGTAATCCATAAACCATTTACCGTCGCGCTTGCCAATTTTGATTAGGCCATCTGCGCCGATTCCGGTTTCGCGATTACACATTGCAGCCGTCTGTGCAGTCGTTATCGATATCTCTTCTTCAGGGTCAAAGACCAAAAGAAAATCGTTCTCGGTGCCGTGGCCATAGGTGGCAAAAATTGGAGTATTCATTACGACGTTGAGTTTATCTTCTGGAGAACTGTTTCCAAACGCGGTTGGATCGGTGAAATCCATTTAATTCGTGTATCACGAGAAAACCAAGTCTCTTGGCGGCGGGCGTATTGTCTGGTCGCGCGCTTAGTCTCCTCCATCGCTTGATCCTCACTAATCTGACCAGCGCGCATAGATATAACTTGCGCATATCCCAGAGCTCGCCGGGCGGTAGTTGCTTTGGTGATTCCGGCAGTGATTAACGAATCAACTTCGGCGACCAAGCCTTTGCGCCACATTAAATCAACGCGCGCATCGATGCGTTCGGTTAACTTCTCGCGATCCATAACGAGGCCAAATTGCAGAGCATCTGGATACTTAGATGAATCTTTGCGAGGAAGATTTGCCGTAAATGGCTGACCTGTTATCTCGATTACCTCAAGGGCGCGAATTACTCGTCGCACATTTTGGATATCGATGGCCGCAGCCGCTGCAGGATCTAGTAGCTGGAGTCTTTGAAAAAGTTGAGCTACTCCAAATTCTTCAGCTTCCTGATTTAAGCGCTCTCGTACCGCGGGATCGGTATCTGGAAAATTCAAATCATCCAAAATCGCCTTTATGTAGAGGCCGGTACCACCAACGATTACCGCATGGCTTTTGCGTGCGTGAATCTCGGAGATCTTCTTTCGCGCCTGCTCTTGATACCAGGCAACGGTTGCATCTTCAGTAACATCCAAGACATCGAGTAGATGATGCTCGATTCCATCTCGCTCCGCCAGTGTTAACTTTGCGGTTCCGATATCCATACCTCGATATAACTGCATCGAATCGGCATTTATTATCTCTGCGCCGATCTCTTTCGCCAGAGCTACTGCTAGATCGCTCTTTCCGGTGGCGGTAGCCCCACAAATAACTATCGTCTTCATGGTTGAGTTATTCAGCAGCGCTTGGCTTGCGAAGAGTCGGAATACCTAATGAAGTTGCTGTTGGTCCTTGCTTTGTGCGCGCTTCATGGACATCTCCCCCGCGAGTCTTGATATGTGCCAACTCTTTAGCGATTAAGTAATGTGCTGAAGCATCTGTGATTTCTAGGTCTACGAAATCTCCCGGACGCGCCTGACTAGTAGCGTCAAAGTGCACTAAGCGGAAATCTTCTGTCTTTCCAGTCAACCGAGCCTGCGCCTGATCGCGACGTCCTTCCACTTCAGAGACCAGTGCGCGGTGGGTCTGTCCAATCGATCTTTGATTTACACCAAGTGAAATCTTCTGTTGATGTTCATGTAATCGCGTATAGCGTTCGCCAACAACTTCTTCAGGAACTTGATTAGGCATCGAACCTGCAGGGGTTCCTGGTCGAATTGAATACTTATATGTGTAAGCCGCCGAAAATTGTGCTTGGGTTGTTAAATCAAGAGTTGCTTGGAAATCTTCTTCGGTTTCACCGGGAAAGCCAACAATGATGTCGGTTGTGATCATCGCGTGCGGCATCGCTTGACGAACTCGATCTAGGATTCCAAGGTAGCGACTTGAACGATATGAGCGGCGCATCTCCTGCAAAATCCGATCAGACCCTGATTGCAACGGCATATGTAAATGCGGCATCACATTGGGAGTCGAAGCCATTACTTCAATGACATCATCTGTGAAGTCACGGGGATGGGGTGACATGAAGCGCACCCTTTCTAGTCCATCTATCTCGCCACATTTGCGAAGTAACGCGGCAAAGGCGCCGCGATCACCGAACTCCACACCGTAAGCATTTACATTCTGGCCAAGCAAGGTTATTTCAATAACGCCTTGATCAACTAGTGCCCGAATCTCCTTCAAAATATCGACTTCGGGTCGATCCTTTTCAATGCCACGTAAAGTTGGAACGATGCAGAAGGTACAAGTGTTGTTGCAGCCCACGGATACAGAAACCCATGAAGTAAATGCAGAAAATCTGCGCGCTGGAAGAGTTGAGGGAAAATGTTCAAGTGCTTCTTTAATCTCGATCTGAGATTCTTCTTCTATTCGAGCACGTTCTAGTAATACTGGTAGAGATCCAACGTTATGCGTACCGAAGACCACATCCACATAAGGGGCCTTCTTCAGAATTATCGACTGATCTTTTTGCGCCAAGCAACCACCAACAGCGATCTGCATATTAGGGTTCGCTTTCTTAATTGGGGCTAAGAAACTTAGATTTCCATAGAGTTTGTTATCTGCGTTCTCTCGAACTGCACACGTATTAAATACAACGATGTCGGCTTGTTCGCCTTGAATAACTGGCAGATAACCCGCTTCATCTAAAAGTCCTGCGATACGTTCTGAATCGTGAACGTTCATCTGGCAGCCATAAGTTTCGACTGCGTAGGTGCGGGCCATGAGGAGAAGGTTACCGCTGCGAGTTAGAGAGGTAATACCTCAAAGCTCAGGTCTTTGCGATTAACGACCAAGATTGAATGGTTGGTTAGACGAGTCCAGTGATCTTTACCCCAGCCGGTAGATGCGACCTTTATGACACCATCTTCAACGCTATAGCGAAGTTCGTAATGGCTATCTACAGTCCACTCAGTCGAATCTGCCTCGTTGAATTCACAGACGGCAATGAAGGTGTCTGGGGTCATAAGCATTGAGTTGATGCTCGTGAAATCACAGTTAGTAGAAATGGTCTTTACTGCTTTACGAACACCTTCTATCAAACCAAGTTCATCGATACAGGTTAAGACTGTAAAGAAGTAACGCTCACTATCGGTCGTTGACGTGAACTTATCTAAGTAGCGCGGATCAACAAATTTCTGAACTGAATCAATAGATTTGATGGTCCCGTTATGCATAAAGGAATAGTCACCATAGATAAATGGGTGGTTATTTGAAAGATCTACTGTCAAACCCTTAGAAGCTAGGCGCAAGTGTAAAAGCGCTCCGTCTGACTTCAAATTGGTAGACGATTCAGCGAACTTCTCACTTTCAGCTGCAAGAGTTAAATCGCGAACTAACTCGGTCTTGCGAGTATCCGATGAGCAAGCCGAGATTCCCCAGCCGTGTTTATGTTCCTTGGAAAGTTCTACAAAGTTTTCAAAGCCCTCGCCGACAACATCAGCGAAGGTACGTTCTTCAGTTGCGACATATCCAAGTAATCTGCACATGGGGTAAATCTACCTTGAATTAAAAGTTCAAGTTTACTTTTGTATACGAATTGGGTTTTGGCCGCGTGCGATCAAGCGTTCGAAATGAACTTCGCGCTTATCGTTAAAGGTGGCGGCTTGTTTTCCAGATTTCTCCATGAAGGCGACAAGTTCATCACGGGCTACCAGTCCATCTCCAGACAAATCATTTCGTTCAAAGACGTTCCAAGCGCGAAGCACTGGAGATACGACGTCATCGAGGTGCTGCTGTAAATCGTAGATTCCGGCAAGCGCGATCTGCACCGCCTTACGACCAAAACCTGGCATGTTGGCGCCAGGCATATCAAAATTGGTGACCACATCTGCGATCGCGCGCATCGATGCGTTAGGTTCCATATCAAGAGCCGCTGAAAGAGTGTTGCGATAGAACAGCATATGGAGATTCTCATCTAGGGCCACGCGCTGCATCATGCCTTCAGCAATTGGATCATTGGAGATTTTGCCAGTGTTGCGGTGGGAAATACGCGTTGCAAGTTCCTGAAAAGAAACATAAGCAATTGTGTGCAACATATCATTTTCATATGGTGTCTGATATCCAAGTGACATATGCGCCATTCGCAGATCTTCAAGTTCATATGGATCTACTCCACGAGTAGCCATCAAGTAATCGCGAATTACGATCGCGTGGCGCGCTTCCTCAGCGGTCCAACGCTCAATCCAATTTCCCCAAGCGCCATCACGGCCCATAGAAATTGCAATTTCAGTGTGATAGCTAGGCAGGTTATCTTCGGTGAGAAGATTTAAAACTAAAGAGTCCTGAGCAACAGGAGAGAGCCGCGAATCTTTCGCTTCCCAGGCATCACCATTTAGCGGGCCTGCGTAATCGCGACCTTCTGACCAAGGGACATACTCATGTGGATACCAATTTTTTTGAACTGATAAATGGCGTTCGAGTTCAACTGCGACCACTGGTTCAAGATCGCGAATAAGGCGAGATTGGATCTTTGCTGACTCTTCGCTCATAGGTCAACGCTATGGCACTAATTCGGTTACTGACGAGTTATAAATTCTTTTTCGCGCGCTCAATCGCTTGTAATTCACGCCACTTAGCAATTTCAGCGTGATTTCCGCTCAATAAGATCTCAGGCACCGAGATACCGCGCCATTCTTGTGGTTTCGTGAAATTTGGATACTCCAAATAACCT
>JBEAMT010000120.1:0-16941 GCA_041165825.1 Actinomycetota bacterium
ATACCCACATCTGCTTCATTGCATATGCATCTAGTTCTTTCCACATTGCTGCTTGCTTCTTGCGATCAGTTGTCTTCATCGCAATGTTGACCTTATCTTCGAAGGCCTTGTAAGCAGGATCTGCAGTGTTCTGTGAAAGGTTAAATCCACCGAATGATGCAAATAGTTCTGGAATAACTGTTGATGCATTAGCCCAGTCAGCACCCCAACCAGCAGCAGTCAAATCTTTCTGCTTGTCAGGGTTCATGACTGTTGAGTAGTAACCAGAGCTAATGATGTTCCACTTAACCTTGATTCCAGCACGAGCGTATGCAGCCTCGTTAATTGGAATTGTGTCGTTAAGTGTTACAGATTGACGAACGTCAAGTGTGATTCCATCTTCAGTTGCCTTCTTGTAATCAGCAGGACACTTGGTCTTTGCGATTTCCATTAGCTCTTTCGCTTTAGCGACGTTGCCTTCTGGCTTGAAGTCTGGGCTTCCTGGACCAACGACCTTGGTAGGTGCGTAGTCAGCAGCTACGAGTGGGCTGATTACGCCAGTTGCATATGAACCTGCGTATTCTGGGCCGCCTGCGTAGTCAAGAAGTGCCTTTGCATCACGTGAGTAATACATTGCTTGACGAATTTCCAAACAAGGCATTGCCTTTACGTTAAATGCGATGTAGATCGCGTATGGATCTGAGTTGTTCATACGGCGGTTCTTGAACTGAGCGTCCTTGAAGAACTTGTCCTTATTTGAAGGAAGTGGGCCACCAAAGTTCATCGCTGTTGGGATTGTGTCTTCCAACATGATCTGGTCGATAACTTCTTCATCAAGACCGAACTGGATGATTACTTCATCTGGGTATGGAGTACGAACTGGGTCAGATGCTTTTGACCACTGTGTGTTACGGACCATACGAAGCTGTGTCTTGCTATTTTCAACGATCTTGTATGGACCTGTTGCCTGTGGGTTGAGGTCGTACTTATCGCCGGTGTCCTTCTTCTTTTGGATAGGTGAGATAACACCGTATGTAGCCAAGTAGTTGAAGTCAGCAATTGACTTGTTCAATTGGAAAGTAATTGTGCGGTTGTCCTTAGAGCAAGAGACTGCCTTATTGAATGCATCTTGTCCGGCCTTAGTGCTCTTGTATGGACCTGTGTAGATTGAATTTCCATCTTTATCTTTTGGAATATCAAGCCATGAAAGCAAGTAGGTTGGTCCGTTGTTGATTACATCTTGTGCGAATACGCGAGATGTACCGTATTGGACGTGCTCACAAGTAATAGGAGTTCCATCCTCAAACTTTGTGCCAGGACGAAGTGTGAACTTCCATGTCTTCGCAGCGTTGCTTGGAACACCAGTGTTTGTTGCTAGATCTGGAACAAGGTTTGCTCCTGCAGCACCTGGGACTGGGTTGTACGCAACCAAAGTGCGAGTGTGAAATGAATTCATAAACGCGAGATCGCGTCCGGTGTAGATACGGCTTGGATCTAGGTGATCAAGACGTGGTTCGTGCTCAAGAAAAGTGAGAATTCCACCTGTCTTTGGTTTTGTCGCAGCAGATGCAGAGTTTGTTCCAGCAACCACTACGGTTCCGAGAAGCAAAGCACTTGCAGAAGCAACGACTACGGCACGACGAAGAGCGAAACGAGGGCTCATTCCGTAATCCTTTCAATTGGGGTGTAAGTGTTAGGCGTTTTCCCAGAAAACTGAGAAATCCCTGCACTACTAGTGGGTTGAGTTAAGCAGAAAATGTCCGAAAAGTGAATACTGCTCGGTAATACCAGGGGTGATTTCAGGCCCTAAGAATGGATTGTTATCTAGGCGTTACTTGTCGGCTCTTGGGTCTAGCGCATCGCGCAGCGCATCTCCGACCAAGTTAAAAGCCAGTACCACGATGACCAGGGAGGCTGCGGTTATTAGGAAGAAGCTGGGCATAACTGTTACGAAGCGGGTGGCGTTAGAAAGCAAGATTCCCCATGTGGATGCCGGTGGTTGAACACCAAGGCCCAAGAATGAGAAGACCGCCTCTGAAGCTAGGTAGCCAGGAAGTGATAGAGAGACAACCACGATTACTGGCGCCCAAAGATTAGGGACGAGTTCCTTCAGAATAATTCGACGACGAGTTGCACCCATGGCTTGCGCGGCTGTCACAAATTCGCGTTCGCGAAGTGAGAGAACCTGTGAACGAATTAGTCTAGAAAATCCCGGCCATCCAAAGAAAGATAAAAAGAGGATTAAGAAGAGAATGCGAGCGCCATTTCCTTCAGCAATTCCAAATTTTTCAATTCGATCAACCATAGGTTCGCTAAGAGCTACGATCATAAAGAAGGCCGGGAATGCCAAAAGGAAGTCGGTAAACCTACCGAGGTAACCATCGACGCGGCCGCGGAAATAACCACCAACAATTCCCACAAAGAATCCGATGGTTAGCGCCGTCGCTGTTGTAAGAATTGCGATCATAAATGAAATACGTGAACCATAGAGAAGTTGTGCGAGTAAATCGCGACCTGTGCCAGGAATTACTCCAAGTGGATGAGCCAGGCTAAATTTGGCTAGATCACCCTCAGGAATTCCACTGCTATTTAATCCCTCAAGGTTTAGATCGTTAGGGTTAATTCCTAAAATTCGGCACACGATTGGCGCAAAGAGCGACATGCTGAGGAGAAAAATACTTACTCCTGCGGCGATCATTCCCACTTTATTTCGCTTAAAGCGGCTCCATGCAATCTGGCGTGGGCTGCGGCCTGCAATCACCGGGCCAGCGCCAACAGCTGCGTCAACTTCTGAGTTAGTTGCTGAGTTGAGAGACATGCGGGCTACTCTATACTTAAGGTTGGTAAATAGTCACCTGCATACTGAAATTTCTCTTGGAGGCCTCAATGCTTAAAGCTAAATCTACGAACTTTGCAACTGCCAGCGCTGCAATTGTTCTAGCCCTCACCCTCACTGCATGCGGTGGATCTGATGAAGCCGCTCAAGTTGATGATCAAACGCTCGTTACCGAAGTTGAGGAAGCGCCGCAAGCTACCGGCGGATTTGATTCTCCAGTCGTAACTCCAGACAAGGTTTCATACACACTCTCCTCACCTACTAGTTTCACACCAGGAAAATTTGCTTCCGGAATGCTTCCAGGACAAACCAACGAGCGCTTCGACGTAACTGTTGAAAATGGCTCTGCTGCGGAATTAGATTTAGCAACGCTCATCGTTAAAGGTTCAACAACTTCCGGCGAATGTGTGGATATCTTCGATGGTGATAACCAGATGGAAGGCGCACCTATTACGCCACTTGCTGCCGGTGCAACCGCCAAGTTCTCTTGGGGACTCTCTTGCCCAGGTAAAGGTGGCGAGGAAATCTCAGTTTCGCTCTCAAATGGCATTACAAATTTGATCGAAGTATCTGGCAAACTAGCTTAAATAATTAAGGAGATTAGCCCGTTCGCGCTATTTGCGTGGGCGGGTTATTTCTTTACCTTTTCTGTACGGCGCTTTAAGTAAGCAAATAAAGGTATCGGTGCAAGCACTCCAACAGCCATCGTAAATACCCAAAGTTGTTCGAGGTTTGCACCAATCATTAACCCGGCAACAGCAGGACCTGCAATTCCAGAGATTCCCCATTGCAAACTTGTAAGTGCGCTGGCACGACCGCGGATATGTTCAGGGGAAAGTTCCTGAGTGAGCGCCGGACTAGTCGGTGCATGCACCATCTCGCCGAACGCGAAGATCAATTGGCTAACACAAAGCGCAATTCCCGCCATCAACATAGAAAGATATGGAGATATTCCGACAGCAAGCCAAGAAAGAGCCCAGATAATTCCGACAGAAATTAGCGCGGTGTACTTTGAATAATTAGCGATCAACTTCAAAACCAGAGGCTGGAAAGCCACGATTGCAAAGGTATTTACACCGAAGATAATCCCGAGCCAATTTGGTGCTAGATCTAGATATTGCGTGGCATAAATTGGCAACCCTGATTGCAACGGTCCGTAACCAAAAGTTAAAAGAATAATCCCTGCGATAGTCAGGATCGATAATTCTTTGATCGCAAAGAGTTCTCGATAACTCCCCTTTTCAGGCTCGTGCTCTTTCGCTACATACTTACCTGCGTGAGGCGTATTTAGGCCCCAGATAAAGAAGATAAATGCAAAATAAGTCAGTGAATCAATCAAATACATAATTTGATAAGAAAGTATCGAGTCTTCACGGATGATTAGCGCGGAGATAAACCCACCGACACCAAGTCCTAAATTCATCAACATAAAGTTAAATCCGAAAATCTTGGTGCGGTCTTCTACTGGCGTAACTCGCGTTAAAATAACCATCTGTGATGGCCAAACACATTGACCTCCAAAAGCAAAGAGCGTCATTGCAATTAGTGCGTGCGCCTGAGTTGTGACTAAGGCGAAGCCCAGAGCAGAAAGGCCAGAGATAACGAGGCCAGCAAGCATTACTTTCTTAGGTCCAATTTGATCGACTAGCGAGCCAAGTGGTGGCGTACAGATAATTCCGAAGAGCGCGCCCCATGCCATTAACGCTCCGCCAAAAGCAATAGAGAACCCGCGGATATCGTGGAGATAAACCATTAATAGCGAGAGCGTCATGCCACGGCCAATAGCGCTAAGCGCAATTCCTGCAACGATACGTCGCGAATGCGGATTTAAAAGAGATGTGAACTCTTTAAAGGGCGCTTTACCTGCGAACATCAGGGCAGTCTATATCTGAGACAATAAGCCTTGTGTCCATTTCCGCCGCAAATAAATTCTCATTTGAGATAAAGAAGAGTGCAGAGAATTCACTTGCACGCGTCGGCACCCTTTCTACTCCGCACGGTGACATTCAAACTCCCGCATTTATTCCAGTCGGCACAAAGGCCACAGTTAAGGCAGTTCTTCCTGCTGCGATGCAAGACCTTGGTGCACAAGCTTTATTGGCAAATGCCTATCACCTTTACTTACAGCCTGGCCCAGATGTACTAGATGAAGCCGGCGGCCTTTCTCAATTTATGAATTGGCCTGGCCCTACCTTTACCGATAGCGGCGGTTTTCAAGTTCTCTCACTCGGGGTTGGGTTTAAAAAAGTGTTAGCGATGGATGCCAAGACTTTCCGATCAGATCAAGTGATTGCTGGAAATAAAGAACGTTTAGCTCATGTAGATGATGATGGCGTAACCTTTAAATCTCACCTCGATGGTTCGATGCATCGCTTTACTGCTGAAATTTCTATGCAGATCCAACATAAAATCGGCGCCGACATAATCTTCGCTTTCGATGAATGCACAACGCTGCACAACACTCGCCCTTATCAAGAACTCGCTATGGAGCGTACTTACGACTGGGCGATCCGTTGCTTAGATGAACATAAACGCTTAACTGATGTGCGCAGCGATAAGCCCTACCAGGCGCTCTTCGGCGTTATTCAAGGTGCCCAGTACGAAGACCTCCGTAAGAAAGCAGCGCACGATTTAGGAACTATGTCATCATCCGGAATCGAATTTGATGGCTTTGGAATCGGCGGAGCGCTCGACAAATCTTCACTCGGCACGATCGTTGGTTGGGTAAATAGCACCTTGCCTGAAAATAAGCCGAAACACTTGCTCGGCATTGGCGCACCAGAAGATCTATTTGTCGGTGTTGAAAATGGTGTAGATACCTTCGACTGCGTGCTTGCATCGCGCATCGCTAGATCAAGCGCCGTCTACACAATGCAGGGGCGTTTTAATCTCTCTAATGCACCTTATATTCGCGACTTCAATCCGATAGATGAAGAATGCGATTGCTATACCTGCACCAATTTCACACGCGCTTACTTGTGCCACTTATTCCGCGGTAAAGAAATGGTGGCTGCAACTCTGGCAACGATCCACAATGAACGATTTGTTGTCCGTCTAGTAGACCAGATGCGGCAGGCGTTAATTGATGGCAACTTTATTGATATGAAGAAGGATTTCTTGGGGCGCTATGCCCATAGATCGGGTCAATCCCGCGATTAATTAGCGCCCCAATTAATTAGGAAAGCTTCGCGATCCATCTCATAGATATCTTCTGGACCATCTTCTTCATCTATCTGCTGTCCTTTATAGTCAAAACCAAAGTATTTAATAACTGCAATTGATGGTGCATTTTCAGGGCTAACTGTGTATCTGAGAGTCTTTACTTCTGGAAAAGTTAAGACCCAGCGCCACATTCCCAGCAGCGCTTCTTTGGCATAACCCTGGTTTTGATACTGAGTCTCAATGCCAAGACCAATCTCCATCATGCCCTGCGCATCAGGTGCGCCATGGAAACTAGTGCTTCCAATAACTTCCCGGTTCTCCTTTAGAACAATCCAACGTACAAACCATTTATTTATTGCTGGGTCTGCCTTTACTTGCGGCACACGCCAAGCAAGTGGTCCTTGAAAATCAATCAAAACTCGCAACGGGTTTGAAAAGGATTCATCAACTAGAGCAAAAGAATCATCACGCGTTTCAAAGAGATCAATCAACCTATCAGCTGCAATGTGGTGAAGTTCAAGCCTTGGCGTAACAATGACTGGCTCTTTTTCCTGCACTTAGCGGATACCCACCTTTGGTAAGTGCCAATCAAAGCGAATAGAAAGTTCACGGACTAAAACCACAACGAAACCAGAAACTAGAGCCAGGATTCCAGAGTTAGCGCCAAAATAATCGCCGGTAACGTAAACAAATGAACCAGCCAAACATGAAGTTCCAATAGTCTCGCGATGCAATAAAACAGGTTCAACTTGGCATAAGACATCTCGCAACAAGCCACCGGTTACTGCGCCGATCAATCCGAGAAAAACAGCTGCAAGGAATGGCGCACCATGAGTAAGAGCAAACTGCGCACCCGAAACTGAACAAACAGCCAAGCCGATAGTGTCTAAAGTTAAAGCAAACCTGCCGACTGGCGTAGTGCGCTTCATTGCCAAAGTAATTAGCACTGCTATTGCAACGCCTGCAAAAAGCCACGAGTAAAGAACCCAAGGTGGTCGTTGTCCAAGCAAGAGATTGCGAAAAGTTCCGCCGGAAAGAGATGCAACGGCTGCAATAAATGCGATGCCGCCGTAATCCAAACCTTTATCCGCAGCGATGCGCGCGCCAACTAGCGCAAAGGCAAAGGTGCCAACTAAATCAAGGAGATTTACTAAGAGGTCTAGATCCACTCCGCCAGTATAGGTGGGAAGAAATTAGAGGTTAGCGAAAGCTTCTTCGAGAACGCCAAGGGCATCCTTAAGCAGTTCATCGCTAATTACGATTGGTGGCAAGAAGCGAATCACGTTGCCGTAAGTTCCCGCAGTCAGAATAAGCACGCCTTTGCTCTGGCAATACTTGATTACAGCAGCCATGGCGGCAGGATTCGGGTTCTTGGTTCCGGCTTCAACCAGTTCAATCGCCTGCATTGCACCACGCCCACGAACTTCGCCGATTATCGGATATTTCTTAGCGAGGGCAGTTAGAGATTCGTTAAGTATTTTTCCGATGTGCTTTGCACGATCTACAAGTTTCTCTTCTTCAATTGTTGCAATTGCGCCAAGAGCTGCCGCACACGCGATTGGGTTTCCTCCGTATGTTCCACCAAGGCCACCAACATGTGATGAATCCATAATCTCTGCGCGCGCAGTGACGGCTGCAAGTGGCAAGCCTCCTGCGATTCCCTTTGCGGTAACGATCATGTCTGGAACAACGCCTTCATCTTCACACGCAAACATATTTCCCGTGCGTGCAAAACCAGTTTGTACTTCATCGGCGATAAAGACGATTCCCTTTTCAGTTGCAAACTTAGAAAGCCCAGGCAAGAAACCCTTTGGCGGGACAATAAATCCGCCCTCACCTTGAATTGGTTCGATGATTATCGCTGCAACGTTATGTGCGCCAACTTCTTTTTCAATCTTTGAGGTAACAATCTCTAAGTAATCCTGCGCCATAGTGGCAAGGTTGCCTTCGTAATGGAATGAGTAAGGCATCGGCATGCGATAAATCTCGTTAGCGAATGGACCAAAGCCTTCTTTATATGGCACGTTCTTGGCAGTCAGCGCCATAGTTAAGTTTGTACGGCCGTGATAAGCATGTTCAAAAACAATTACCGCTGGACGCTTCGTTGAATGGCGGGCAATCTTGATCGCATTTTCAACCGCTTCTGCACCAGAGTTCTGCAAAATAGATTTCTTCTTATGTGTACCTGGCGTCAAACGATTAAGCGCTTCGCAAACTTCGACATAACCCATATATGGAGCGGTCGTGAAGTTGGTATGTGTAAATGCCTGCACCGCCTCGACAACGCGATCCACAACGCGAGGAGCTGCGTTGCCGACGTTTACTACGCCGATACCTGCACCCAAATCAATAATGCGATTGCCATCTACGTCCTGCAAGATTGCGCCTTCGCCGCGTTCGATAAAGGCAGGAATCGCCATTCCGAGTCCTGCTGAAACTGCCTCTTTACGACGTGCGATTAACTCCTGCGACTTTGGCCCCGGAATTTCAGTGGCCAAGTGACGTGATTGCGGGAGCGGGTCCTTTGAGGTCATAGATAAATTGTAGAGCCTCTTTTTAACTTCTGCGGCGCAACGAGTTAGGCTCGGACTATGGAGAAGAAACAGGATAAGAAAGTTGAACTGCGTGAAAGCGCACCTTTATTGGATTCATATCTTTCTTACTTTGAGGTAGATCACACTCCATTTACCATTCCTGGACATAAACAAAGAGCCTCATTGTTAGATGCTGGGCTAGGTGTGCTCGTAGATTCAGATATCCCTCTCTATGGAGGGTTAGATGAGATTAAGTTAACTAACCAGACTTTAAAGAAAGCAGAATCACTTGCTGCCAAACTTTGGGGCGCAGATTTTGCGCGTTTTTCAACTGGCGGTTCGACTCATGCAAATCAAGCAGCAATATTTGCTCTAGGAGAGCCTGGTGACAAAGTTGCAGTAACGCGCACCGCGCATCGTTCTGTCTTAAGCGCACTTGTCCTTGCCGGTCTTGAACCTATTTGGATGAGCCCAGAAATTGATTCTGCAACAGGTGTACCAATTGGAATTTCTTTAACGGAGTTAGAGAAAGCGCTGACGCAGAATCCGATCGCAGTTCTATTAACCGAACCTGGTTATCTTGGAACGCTCTCCGATTTGAAGCCTTTAATCACTGCTGCGCACGCAAAATCAATTCCGGTAATTGTGGATGCAGCCTGGGGTGGCCACTTTGGTTTTCATCCAGATCTACCTGCGCATGTAATTTCCCAAGGTGCTGATGCTTTGATTACCAGCGTTCATAAAGCGCTTCCTGGATATAGCGCATCCGCTTTACTCCTTGCGCAAACGAAATATTTAAGCGCCGAAAGACTAGAGCAAAGTTTTGAAACAACTCATTCAACTTCGCCAGCAGGTGCTCCACTGGCCTCCGTTGATGCGGTGCGCGCCCTACTTCAAACTCGCGGACCTGAACTATTGGGTGCGCTAATTGAAAATGTCGCGCAGTTTAAGTTAGCGGTGCAGGCAAACTTCAACCTGCCAATTTTTTTAAATCCCAGCGACTTCCCATCGGACCGCTTTGACCCAGTAAAGATCGTGCTCCGAGTTCAACAACTCGGAACTTCTGGAGTCGATATCGAAAAGGCTCTAATTCAACAAAGTATTCGCGTTGAGATGGCAGACCGTGACACGATCGTTTTTCTGGCAACTTTGGCAGATACCAAAGAAGATTTCCAGGCACTGGCTATGACGTTGGTACCGATTCTCAAAAAATTACAGAACGTACCTCGTGAGAGCGCTACGGCTCTTAGTTGGTCAGTTATTCCGCAAATTGCATCATCGATGCGTGATGCCTACTTTGCAAAGACTGAAATGGTTAGCGCTAGTAATGCAAAAGGTCGAATCTCAGCAGATCTCATCGCTCCATATCCACCAGGGGTGGCAGTTGTTGCGCCCGGTGAAGTTCTAACCGAACAGATTGTCAGCGGCCTCAGTGCATCTCAAAAAGCTGGCGTTCGTATCGCTTATGCTACAGATCCCACTTTAGAGACTTACCGCGTGGTTAAGACTCGCTAGCAAATTTCTTTAACGCATCGCCAGAGAGTCTAAATACTGTCCAATCATTCATCGCTACCGCACCAAGTGATTTATAGAAATCAATGGATGGCTTATTCCAATCTAGAACCCACCATTGGAAGCGTTCATAACCGCGTTCTACGCATATTTGCGCCAAAGTTTTCATAAAACTCTTACCGATGCCGTGTCCGCGAAATTCTGGTTGCACAAATAAATCTTCAAGATAAATTCCCGGCTTACCAAGCCAAGTTGAGTAATTTAAGAACCAGAGCGCGATTCCAACGATCTTGCCATCGACCTCGGCAATGTGACAGAAGGCAACCGGATGCTCGTTAAATAGCGAAGTATTAATCTGTTCAACAGTAGCAACCATCTGTTCAGGTGCTTTTTCATAAACGGATAGCTCATATATCAAGCGATGAATATCATTAACATCTGCTTGCTTAGCCAGCCGAATTTGCATTCAGATTTCTAAAATTAGTAGTATGTTCCGGTAACAAGGAAATAAACGCGACGCGAAACCGAAACAGCATGATCTGCAAAACGTTCGTAGTAACGTCCAAGCAAAGTTAAATCAATCGCAGTTTCAACTCCGTGTGACCAATTCAATCCAGCGAGAGTGGTGATCAACTCCCGGTGCAGGTTGTCCATTTCATCATCTTCACGTTCAAGCATGATTGCCATTTTTGTGTTGCGTGTTTGGATAATTTCTTCAGTTTTTTTCGACATTTTTACCGCAGCATCGCCGATTCGCTTGAATAATGGAGCGAGCTCGTCGGGAATAGCACTTTCCGGATGGCGCAACCTGACTACCTTCGAGACATGATGAGCAAGATCTCCCATACGCTCAAGATCAGCCGACATTCTGAGTGCGGTGACCAGCGCACGCAGATCGCTGGCAACTGGCTGTTGGCGGGCGATAATGTCGATAATGCGAGCGTCTAACTCGTGTTGGATTGTGTCCAACACTTCATCAGCTGCTATCACGGATTCAGCCAAAGCCAAGTCTCTGGACTGAATTGCGACTGATGCCTTCTCGATGGATGTAGTTACCATCTCCGACATCTGAGTCAAAGTTGAAGATACGTGGTCTAACTCATCTTGAAAAACAGAACGGATCAAAGTCATGCCTAAAGTATACGTTTCCTAGGTGAACTTAGGAAGTCTGCGCAGTAAATGAAGCGTGAACAGGGGCCCACCGGGGGACGTACGATTATATACTCGAAGCATGCGCCTAGCCCGTCAGAGTAATACACGGCCTATTCACCGAGAAAATTCCGATTTAATAATCGAAATAGTAAAAAATCTAAACGAAGGTTCATTAATTTTAAATAGTCAAGATTCCCCGATTTATTTATCTAAAGATGTGCAAACCTACGGATTGATTCAAAATCAAAAACTAGTCAATCAAGAATTATCTGCTTTGGTGCGAGTGGTTCGGAGAACTGGGGTGCGCCAATATGGAAAAATCGTACAAGCCATTAGTGCCATTAGTGGGCAAACACGTGAGATAACTGTAAACATTTTTTCCGTCGGCGGCAGCGAATCAGAAGGTGACTTAATTGTAATTTTAATGAGTGACGAAAGTGAATTACAAAGGGTTCACGAAGTAAGGCGAGATTTTGTTGCCAACATTTCTCACGAGTTAAAAACTCCAATTGGGGCGCTATCACTTTTAAGTGAAGCTGTACTTGAAGCGAATGGTGACCAAGAGTCGGTATCCAAATTTGCTAGCCGCATGCAAATTGAGGCAAAACGTTTAACAGATCTAGTCCAAGAAATAATCCAGCTTTCTCGTGTTCAGGATTCAGATCCGCTAAATAATCCCCAAATAATAAGTGCTAGCTCAATAATAAAAGAGGCGTTAGACCAGGCGCGGACAACTGCTGGTGCACGCGGAATTTCGTTATCTTATGATCAAGGGGCGGATGGCACTTTTCTTGGAGATAAAGAACAGCTAACAATGGCGGTTCATAATTTAATTGAAAATGCTATTAACTACTCCCCAAAAAACACTCGGGTTTCAATTACAACTTCCTTGCATGAGGGTGCTCTAAATTTGACCGTTGCTGATCAAGGTATCGGTATTCCAGAGAGAGAGCATGAAAGAATTTTTGAACGTTTCTATCGAGTTGATCCTGCTCGCTCGAGAGAGACAGGAGGCACGGGGCTTGGGCTTTCCATCGTCAAACATATAGTTCAAAAGCATGGAGGAGAAATTAGTGTATGGAGCGTTGAAGGAATTGGAAGCACATTCACAATACGTTTGCCCCTCACAGATAAAACCGATATAAAAGATTTGAATTCATGACAACAATCCTCATCGTTGAAGACGAATCTTCATTTTCAGAAGCTTTGGAGTATTTGCTTGCAAAAGAAGGATTTCAAATACACATTGCAGTAAATGGTAAGGAGGCGTTAGATAAATTTGAGAATGTGAGTCCAGATCTTGTCTTGTTAGATCTAATGATTCCTGAAGTGTCTGGCATCGAAGTCTGCCGAACAATTCGAGCGCATTCGCAGGTGCCAATAATTATGATTACCGCGAAGGATTCCGAGGTTGATAAAGTCGTAGGTCTCGAGCTTGGTGCTGATGATTATGTGACCAAGCCGTATTCATCCAGAGAACTTTTAGCCCGAATTAATGCAGTTCTTCGTCGCCAAAGTCCAAGTGGGACACCGCAAGGATCTGAGGAAGTCATGTCCCTTGGTGCTTTAGAGATGGATTTTGCTAAGCACACCTTTAAAAAAGACGGTGTAGCCATCGCGCTTCCACTTCGTGAATTTGAACTTCTTGAGTTTTTAATCCGCAATGCCGGGCGGGTGCTTACCAGAAATCAGATCATTGATCGCGTTTGGGGTAGCGATTACTTTGGAGATACCAAGACTTTGGATGTGCATATCAAACGTCTTCGCGCAAAAATTGAAGCGGATCCTGCCAACCCAACAATCATTCACACTATCCGTGGTCTTGGTTACAAGTTAGAGATTTAAAGCCCTAGTAAGTTTTTAGTAAAGTCGTTTCCGAATTTATTATCGGGGTCAATCTCATTTATCAGTTTCTTGAAGTCGTTTAGTTTCGGCATCACAGAGGCAAAATAGTCAGGGCTGGCCGAAAAGACCTTGCCTAGATGTGGGCGATAACTAAAAGGAGCAAGCGTAGCCTCGACTATTTTTACCATTTCATATACTGCATCTACTTTTTTCCAAGTGAAATGTATTCCGATTGAATCGCGCTGATAATGCGGGCTCATCCAAAGTTGATCTGCTGCAATGGCACGGATTTCGGTTACCCAGAGAATTTCATTTATCTGTGGCGCAATTTTCTCAAGTTCTGCTATTGCCGCCGGTGCATCTTTACGCGCAACAAAGAACTCGCTCTGAATTTCATCGCCAGCACTTGGCGTGAACTCCATCTTGAAATGCGGCAAACGTAAATGCCATGGTCCGCTTACTGCCATCTGTTCTGTACAAGGTTCTGGATTTAGGCCAGGCAAAGGATGGCGATTAGATGTTGCTGGATATGCTTCAAATAGTTCGGTTGGTGCAGTTGTCCCAGATTTAAACTTTGCCCAGACTTCTCCCCCGCCTGCCGCAGCCCAGGTAGTGAAGTAACTAACGCTATAGGCAAGGCTCATGATTTCATCTAAGTTTGCAGCATAACTTTCACGCGACATTCCTCGGTAAACGGTTTGAGAGATGTTAAATGTTGGCTCAAGTGCGAGATCTAGGTTGACTACAATTCCGGTTACGCCCAAACCAACTACAAAGCCAAGAAAGTCAACATCTCCTTCACTTACTCTCTTTAACGATCCATCAGGAAGAACTACTTCCAAACTCTTTACGGCGGTGGCTAAATTCCCATTGCCAACACCAGAACCGTGGGTCGCGGTTGCAACTGCACCAGCGACGGAGATGTGAGGAAGTGAAGCCATATTGTGAATCGCCCAACCGCGATCGTGTAAGGCAACTGCTAGCTCTCCATACTTCATTCCCGCCGGAACTCTGACCGTTTTATTTTCTTTATTGATTTCAATATCCGATGGCATGTTCTCAAAGGTGATCGCTGTAGCAGATGTATCTGCGATGTCATTGAAGCAATGCGCGCTGCCACGTGCCCGTACCCGAGCAGAATTGGAGACTAATTTCTGCATTTCATCGATAGATGACGGCGCCACTCTTTTCGAATCTCGAAAATTAACCGTGCCCGACCAGTTTGCGCTCACTAAAGAATCGTAGCGAATATATTCTTTATTTGAGTAGGTTGCTACTATCCGACTATGTCTAGAGCCACAATGCACCCTACTAAGGCTCTGCTCGTCGAAACTGTTGTCGAGTTATTGGAAAATACTAAACCTGGCGATATTCAGGCTGATAAAGTTTTAGAGATTTCCGGTATATCTAAAGGCTCCCTGTATCACCACTTTGAGGACCTTGGAGAGTTAGTAGAAGTGGCTCAAGTTGCGCGCTATTCGAAATGGATTTCTGCCTCTATTGACGTGATGACAAATATTCTTCCGAAAGCAAAAAATCTAGACGAGCTACGTGCATCACTTGCTGCTGTCACTAAGGCAACCCAGCGCCACGATCTTGCTAAATATCGCCTAGAACGTGCTCGGGCACTTGCCGATGCGGAAGGCAATCCTCGTTTTCAGAAAGCTATGGCACTTGAAACCGATCGGCTTACATCTCTTCTTGAAGACCTATGCCGCGAAGTTATAGAAAAGGGCTGGTTTCGCAAGGATTTAAACCCAAGAGCGCTAGCAGTCTTTATTCAGGCTTACACACTGGGCAAACTTGTTGATGATTTCAGTCCGAATAAAGTCTCTGAAGATGACTGGAATGAGTTAATTAATGGAATAGTCATTAATTATTTTACAAACCACCCTAACCAATAACTCCAGTCATCAGCAATATTAGGATGACGGTACCAAGAATAATTCGATAGATAATAAAAGGTGCAAAACTCTTGGTCGTTATATACTTTAACAACCAAGCAATTACGGCATAGCCAATTAAGAACGCAACGGTAGTTGCCACAAAAGTTTCAGGTAGTGAGAAAACTTGATCTGCTGAACTTTCGCCAAGTGCACCCTTTAACTCATAGAGCCCACTTCCAAAAACCGCAGGTAGTGCAAGTAAGAACGAATAACGCAGCGCTGCTTCGCGGCTGTATCCCATAAATCGACCCATTGCGATAGTTGCACCCGAACGAGATACGCCCGGTATAAGTGCAAGTGATTGTGCGAAGCCATATAGAACGCCGTGCACAGGAGTTAACTGATGCAGTTGTCTTTCAGTCTTTCCATACTTATCTGCGATCCCCAGAATTACACCGAAAACAATCAAGGTTGTGGCAATTAGCCATAGTGATCGGAAATCCTTCCTGATTATCTCTTGGCCAAAATATCCCAAGGCAACTATCGGAAGCGTGCCAATAATGATCAACCAACCCAGACGTGCATCTGATTTTTCACTTGCCTGAAGTTCTTTGCGGGAAACCTGGCTAAACCATGCGCTGAGGATTCGAACAATATCTCTGCGGAAATAGACCAGAACAGCAAGTTCAGTTCCGATTTGAGTTATAGCGGTGAAAGTCGCGCCAGGATCTGAGTTAGTTCCAAATAGCTCTCCTGCAATACGAATATGCGCGCTAGATGAAATCGGGAGAAATTCGGTTAACCCCTGGAGCGCGCCGAGAAAAATCGCTTCAAACATCGCTACCTCATAACCGAATTAGTAAAGCCAAAAGTTCTAAGCCAGAAGTTCTTAGACAAAAGAATAGCGAATAGAATCTCAATATGAGTGCAAAACAGGTAATTAAAGATCTCAAAGGCTTTGCATCTGCTGGAAAAGCGGCTGAGTTGCAACGTTTCTTTAAGACTGGCCCCGGAGAATACGCTGAAGATGATCTATTTATTGGCGTGGTTGTTCCGCAGACTCGTAAAGTCGCTGCACGTTATAAAGATCTACCACTTAACGAAATTGCAAAACTTACGGATTCAGATATTCACGAAGTTCGTCTCTGTGGGCTGATTATCCTGACAAATCAATTTAAGAGATCTAGAGATTTAAACGCTAAGAAAAGACTCTTTAATTTTTACATCAAAGAACTTAAGGCTGGAAATATCAACAATTGGGATCTAGTCGATGTAACGGCACCGACTTTAGGAGACTATCTACTCGAGTTAGAAGATCCAATGGCAGTCCTAAGCAAGTTAGCCAAGAGTAAATCGTTGTGGGAAAGACGTACATCTGTGGTCTTTACCTTTGCCTTTCTTCGCGCAGGCGAACTTGAGCCAACTTATGCAATGGCAGAGCGCCACCTTGGCGATAAACACGATTTAATGCATAAAGCAGTTGGTTGGCTCCTGCGCGAAATGGGTAAACGTGATCCGGGTCTGCTTAGAGCATTCCTAAAAGAACATTGCACAGAAATGCCTAGAACAGCGCTTCGCTATTCAATAGAGAAATTTTCAGAAAGTGAGCGCAGAAAGTGGTTGCAATTTAAATAGTTTTGGCAAATGACAGGTAATCAATTGCCACGCCATCTTGTACAAACAATTTCTTTAATCGACCTTCATATTCCCAACCAGCTTTTTTGAATGCTTTCTGCATTGCAATGTTTTCCTCAGAAGTAGAACCTTCGAGGCGATGAAATCCATTTTCTAACGCCCATGCCCATGCCAGATTAAGCGCTGCGGTTCCGGCGCCCTTGCCTCGCTCATCGGGGGCAATATCTAAACCGATATGCCCAGATCCATCGGGCATGGTTTTATCGCAGTGGCGAAGTTGAATATCACCGATCAATACTCCGTTTTTAACTAGTGCGAAGTGAAGGTAGTGATCGACCCAATCTCCTGAACTAGCGAAACGATCTTTAAATCTCTCCTGCGCTTCTGGTGTATTTAGTCC
>JBEAMT010000121.1:0-16381 GCA_041165825.1 Actinomycetota bacterium
TAGTTGAATCACCTTCATCAATATTTGTTGAAAATTCAGGAGACTCCAATCTTCCGGATATAAAACCATTTACATTTTGAGGCACGACAATAGAAATACCAAATTTCAGATTCTCCGGAAATTTGACTTTCGTTCCACATTCACCAAGAGAAGTAAATACAGCATCTTCACACTTGGGACTGATTTTGTAACTACTCCCAGTAGATGAAGATTCATTCTTCGTGAATAACTCCGGAAAATACTCTGCGCCTAATTTCAAATCTATAGGATAGATCCCGGCTGTCAATTGATAATAGTAAGGATTTGGTGTCCATCTAATTGACTGATTTACATCAATAGCAAATACAGTCTGATCGGTTGATTTTGACTCCTTTAGCTTCCAAAGTGAAATAGTCCCACCTTCAGGTAACCCAAACTTTTTATCAGCGCTGAATTTATTTCCATCAACATATTTAATAAATTCAGCCTCAGCAGGTTGTGTATCTTTTTTGTAAATAAAAACGTTTCGAATACACCAAGTCGTTATACTTTTGTTGCAAAGAGGAAACGTTAAATCTGCTTGTCTCTGTGTTGGAAGAGCATCGCTACAGTTTTCACTTTCAAAACTTTCACAATGTACAGAAATCGTCCCTCCTCCAGATATTGGCTTGTTGTAAGTTAATTTTGATCCAATAGCAATTCCATTTGAGTATTCAATGAATTGACTTACTGTATTGAAAACATAGGGCTGATCAGGATACGAGTTTTTAGTGGGCTTCCATTCGTCAGCGAGTAAGACATTCGCGCTTGTATTCTGAGCAATTAAAATTAATAGGGTCAGAATTGAATAGAATTTTAATCCCTTATTCATTTTCTAATTGTTGTCTAGATTCTATAAAAAAGGAAGTAATTAATAAGGTTTAGCGTCTTTGATCTCGACTTTGATTTCTTTACCGTTAGGTGCGGTGTAAGAAACGGTATCGCCAATCTTTGCGCCCATAACGGCTGCACCAAGTGGTGACTTCTCGCTGTAAACACTTAGATCACCTGATGCGATCTCGCGTGAACCAAGAAGAAATTTTTCTTCATCACCAGCGATGATCGCTGTAACAACCATGCCGGGACCGACGGTGCCATCTGCAGAAGCTGGTGGAGTTCCGATGTGTGCATTTTCCAGCATCTGCTTTAACTGACGGATGCGCGCTTCCATCTTTCCTTGTTCATCACGCGCAGCGTGATAGCCACCGTTCTCTTTTAGATCGCCTTCTGCGCGAGCAGCCTCAATCTTTGCAGTTACTTCCTTGCGTCCGACGTTCTCGAGGTTTTCGAGTTCGGCGCGTAAGCGATCCGCGGCTTCTTGGGTAAGCCAAGTTTGTGGGGTACTCATAATGGGCAACGGTATACGAAGTAATTATTCGGCGCGACAACGGACGATGCTGGCTGAAAAAGGCTTAGAACGTGCGGCAATCACAGTGGTCTGCTCACTTTGGGATTTGCCACCGATGATTTTGTCATCGATTTGGCCGATCACATTTTTATCTTGGTCTTTTGCAGCCAAGGTACAGATGACAACCTGGTTGGGATCTGTACGAGCGATTGAATAGCGAAGCGAAATCTCTTTCTCGCCTGTTACTTCAAATGTAATCAATTGGCTACTTATCGGTGGATTTGAGTGATGCAGCCCAGCCCAGAAAAGCCAAAGCAAGCCCACCATGGCAAAACCAAAAGCGTAGGCGACCCAACGATTTCCGCCGCTCTTGCCATAGCGCTCTTCGTAGGAGAACTCCGCACCTGTTTGCATGCGATGATTATGTCATGCAAAGCGAAGTAGATAAAGGTTGGGCCGGATCACTCACAGTTTTGTTCTTGTGTATAGCAGTTGCTTTTTTGCTGCGTAGTTTTTATAAGCGCTATCAGCGCATGAACGCACGACAAAATGAAAATCCAACTGACAATTAAAAGAGTTTTTCAAGGTGCTTTAGTAATTGCTTTAGCACTTGTGTTTGTTGCACTAGGCAATTGGCAACTAGATCGCTCAGTAATTGTTAAAGAGTTAAATGCTGCAGCCAAAATTGTTGATCAAAAGGTTTACCCACTTGGCGAATTAGTAGATCCGTCAAAAACTCTTGACTCAAGAAATGTTAATAAAAGCGTTTCTCTATCTGGATTTTATGTTGCTAATTTCAAAGCGCCATTTCAGAAAGATATAGATGGCAAGGTAAGTGATTGGGAAGTTGGGTTGTTGCAGGTTGATGGTTCTGATCCATTATCTGGAGTCTTGGTGGTTCGCGGACTCTGGGAAGACCGATTAAAGAACCCAGAAGTAGCAATGTCTACAAAAATAGATTTAGTCGGAACTTTGCAACCGCGACAAAATGATGATCGCGCCGACAATGTTTCTGGTGTGATATCTCGCCTTGATAGCAGTGTGATTGTTGGATTAACTGATTTACAGCTTTATGACGGTTTTATTGTGGCTAAGTCAGAAGCCACTAGAAGTGGCGAGTTAATTCGCGATCGCGTTGTTGCCGATCCGCCCGTTTCTAAGGTGGCCGGTTATTACTGGCAACATATTTCATACGTAGCGATCTGGTGGCTGATGGCTGCGATCGTCCTTTACCTTCCCTTTTATCGCCGTACTATTGCCTCATGAGCGGTGCAGTTAAGAGATTTCGAGTAATGGCGTTAATCGCCGGAGTAATGTCACTTCTGCTCTGGTTTGTTGATCTGCCAGTTGCCTACCTTTTAAATAATGATGATTGGAAAGCCAAAGTTGCCTGGATTCCCTTTGTCCATGGCTGGGTTTATGCGGTCTATCTTTTAACGGCAATCCAATTTTCAGTGAAGGCTCGATGGGAGCTGCGCCGCGTTATCTGGCTGGCTCTAGCCGGCACTTTGCCAATTGCTTCATTTATTGCAGAGCGCAAAATTGTTAAAACCTATTCGTAACGCAATTAAATCTGCTCTCTATCCGCTGTATGAGTCGCGGATTGTTAGAGATCTAGATTTCTCGAAAACTCCTCGTCACGTTGGAGTGATTCTTGATGGCAATCGCCGTTTTGCAAAAGAGAACCCAAGCCCGATGGATCCAAAGGGCCATCGCCGTGGTGCGAGCAAGATCGTGGAATTCCTTGGTTGGTGCGATGAGGCAGAAGTAGAAGTCGTCACTTTGTGGTTGCTCTCAACTGAAAACTTTAAGCGCACCCCGGAAGAGCTAGATGGCCTACTCGCGATAATCGGTGAGACCGTTGACGAACTCTGTGCCACTGGTAAGTGGAATATCAAAGCGGTGGGCGCGCTAGATCTCTTACCACCGTGGCTCAGTGAAAAACTAGCGAGCCTGCCTCCAGTTTTAGATGGTGGCGTTGAGGTCAACGTAGCCATTGGTTATGGCGGACGGCGCGAGATCGTCGATGCCGTTAAGGGATATATGCAGGATAAGAGCGCACATGGGGCAACGTTAGAAAGCGCCGCCAACGAGTTAAGCGCCGATGAAATATCAAAGTTTCTTTATACGGCAGGCCAACCAGACCCTGAACTTTTGATCCGCACATCGGGTGAGCAGCGCCTTGGCGGTTTTTTATTGTGGCAGAGCGCTTTGTCAGAGTTCTATTTCTGCGAAGCGTATTGGCCTGACTTTCGCCGCGTAGATTTCTTGCGCGCACTTCGTGCATATTCACAACGCCAACGCCGACTTGGGGCTTAAATAATTAGGGCGTGTCGCACCGAAAAGCGAACGGCTGCGTTCTATCTTTTTCCAGTAAGAAGTAATTCCGCCGGATAAAACTAAAGAGAATGCGAGAGCTGGCCATTGGCTACTCCAGTATCTTCCGTTAAGAAAAAGAATTTAATAAAGACTTACGTAATAGATACCAGCGTTCTCCTGGCTGATCCGAATGCGCTCTCGAAATTTGAAGAGCATGAAGTAATCATCCCGATCGCGGTAATTGGCGAACTAGAGACCAAGCGCGATCATCCAGAACTCGGCTACTTTGCTCGCGCAGCGCTTCGCACCCTTGATGATTTACGTGTTTCACACGGTCGTCTCGATCAACCTCTGGTGATTACCCCAGAGGGCGGCACTCTTTCAGTCGAGTTAAACCATACCGATTTGAGCACCTTGCCACATGGCTTCTTACGCGATGGCACAAACGATTCGCGCATCTTGGCGATCGCCAAAAATTTAATGTCCGATGGAAAACAAGTTGTCCTGGTTACAAAGGATCTACCGCTTCGTGTTAAGGCTTCTTCTGTAGGAGTTGAAGCTCAAGAATATTTGGCAGAGCTAGTTTCAAATAGCGGCTGGACGGGTATTGAAGAATTAGACGTTGGCCACAACATTATTGATGAGCTCTATGCCTCAGATCGCGCAGATCATGAGGCAGCACATCAATTGCCAGTTCACACCGGCATCGTTCTACATTCTGAAAAAGGAAGCGCCCTCGCCCGAGTCACCTCCGATAAACGACTTCAGTTAGTTCGAGGTGATCGCAACGCCTTTGGTCTTCATGGCCGAAGTGCTGAACAACGGATCGCGCTCGACCTTTTACTAGATCCCGAAATCGGAATCGTTTCACTCGGTGGTCGCGCCGGAACCGGAAAGTCGGCGCTAGCTCTTTGTGCTGGACTTGAAGCGGTAATGGAAAAGCGCGCCCATAAGAAAGTTGTAATCTTCCGTCCGCTGTATCCGGTGGGTGGACAAGAGCTCGGTTACTTGCCAGGCAGCGAGGGCGAGAAGATGTCGCCTTGGGCTCAGGCAGTCTTCGACACTTTGGGCGCCTTGGTTTCGGAGGCAGTGATCGAAGAGGTTATGGCCCGCGGACTTATCGAAGTTCTGCCGCTAACCCACATCCGCGGTCGCTCACTTCACGACGCTTTTGTAATTGTTGACGAAGCCCAATCGCTAGAACGCGGTGTCTTGCTCACCGTCCTGTCGCGAATCGGCCAGTCATCGCGCGTTGTCCTGACCCACGACGTGGCTCAGCGCGACAACCTGCGGGTCGGCCGCCATGATGGCGTGGTCGCCGTCGTGGAAACCCTCAAAGGCCACCCGCTCTTTGCCCACGTGACTCTGACCCGAAGCGAGCGCTCGCCGATCGCAGCGCTGGTGACTGAGATGCTCGAAGGGCCGATCGCTTAACTTCCCTTTTAAATCTCACAGTCACAATTCGGACATTACGGACTTCGCCCTAACTGAGCAGGACTTTTCTTCATCCACAGGTAGCGACTTTCCTGAGAATTTTCGCCACACGCATAGATTAATTTGCGACAACTCACCCACCTTGCCACCCTTAACTCATTCCCCGCAGGTCCCAAACCTATTTTTAGGTAGATGACCCACGGGCAGAGAGCAGTAAACGAGGAGAGAGAAGGAGGCAGAGGATGGCAAAGATTTCAGTTGCAAAACTAGATGGCTTTAAGTCGCGCGCCCTCTGGACCCTGGTTGCCACATTCATTTTGACGACCGCCGCCCAACCAACTGCCAACGGTCTCGACTTTCCAACAACGACCAGCCTCGCCTTGCCGGCATCTGCCAAGTTGATGACTTCCGTTACTTTGAATAACGAAGTAGATCTCTCAGAAGGCGCCGCGCTTTACACCCAGCTCGATAAGAAGGCCGATCTCTTCGCTTCTCAAATGGCGCTCGCCGCCGCAGTCAGCCAGCAGGTTGAAGCAGCGCGAACCATCATTGGTGCAAAGAAAGTTGCCAAGGCGATTGCTCTTACTGAATATGCCTGGGGCGAGGATCAGTACCTCTGCCTAAACAGACTTTGGACTAAAGAGAGCCACTGGAATTACAAGGCTCGCAATAAGCGCACCGGCGCCCACGGAATTCCGCAGGCTTATCCAGCAACTCGCATGGATGTAGTTTCAACCGATTGGCGAACCAACCCCGTCACACAGATCCGTTGGGGACTTCGCTATATCGAGGCGCGTTATGACAACCCATGTAAGGCATGGGCTAAGTTCAAGCGCAGCAATTACTACTAAAGATTAATTGAACCACTCAGGTCTTTAAACCCTCAGCAAAAAGTTATATTCAAACCTCTGGTTTTTTTCCTATCGAGACCATTTTCAAAGACTCTGCAAAGAAATCATTGCCCTTATCGTCGACAACAATAAACGCTGGGAAATCAACGACATCAATCTTCCAGACCGCTTCCATACCAAGATCTTCAAAATCTAGAACTTCAACTTTCTTGATGCAATCTTGAGCAAGGCGTGCTGCTGGTCCACCAATTGAACCTAGATAGAAACCACCATGTGATTTACAGGCATCGGTAACCGCTTTTGAGCGATTACCTTTTGCAAGCATTACAAATGATCCGCCTGCTGCTTGGAATTGCTCAACATAAGAATCCATACGACCTGCAGTTGTTGGACCGAAAGAACCTGATGCAAATCCTGTTGGAGTCTTGGCAGGACCTGCGTAGTAAACGGCGTAATCCTTGATGTATTGAGGTAAGCCCTTACCTGCATCAAGGCCTTCTTTAATGCGGGCATGTGCCAAGTCGCGCGCCACAACAATCGTTCCGGTTAGCGAAACACGAGTCTTAACTGGGTGCTTAGAAAGTTCAGCGCGCACCGCATCCATTGACTGATTTAAATCGATTTTTACAACGTTATCGTCGAGGTGCTCATCAGTTGTGTCAGGCAAGAAATGCGCTGGCTCGGTCTCAAGTTCTTCAAGGAAGATGCCATCTTTAGTGATCTTTGCCTTTGCTTGGCGATCTGCTGAGCAAGAAACGGCAATCGCAATCGGCAGAGATGCACCGTGACGAGGCAAGCGAACTACGCGAACATCATGGCAGAAGTACTTGCCACCAAATTGTGCGCCAATGCCTAAGGTGCGCGTTAGTTCGAGAACTTCATTCTCTAGTTCAATATCGCGGAAACCATGGCCAGTTGCCGCATCTCCTGATGTTGGAAGGGAATCTAAATACTTAGTGCTGGCTAGCTTTGCGGTCTTTACTGTGTGCTCGGCGCTGGTTCCGCCGATGACAATTGCCAAGTGATACGGCGGGCAAGCGGCAGTGCCGATAGAACGGAGTTTTTCATCGAGCCAGGTCATAAATGACTTGGGATTTAGAACGGCTTTGGTCTCTTGATACAAGAATGATTTGTTGGCGCTGCCGCCACCTTTGGCGATAAAGATAAAGTTGTATTCATCTTGGTGATCTGAATCAGAATAGATCTCGATTTGGGCCGGCAAATTATTGCCCGTGTTCTTCTCATCCCATGTGGTTACAGGGGCCATCTGCGAATAACGAAGATTTAACTTTGTGTAAGCGTCATAAATTCCTTGCGAGATAGCAACTTCATCTTTGGCGGTGGTCAATACATATTGACCCTTTTTGCCCATCACAAGTGCGGTGCCGGTGTCTTGACACATCGGCAGGATTCCACCTGCTGAAATATTTGCGTTCTTCAATAAATCGAGGGCGACGAAGCGATCATTTGGTGAGGCTTCAGGATCCTTCAAAATGTTGGCAAGTTGCTGCAAATGCTCTGCACGCAGGTAATGCGAAATATCGTGGATCGCAGTTTCGGTAAGTAACGTCAAAGCCTCTGGTGCAACTTGCAGAAATTCACGATCGCCGAGCTTGATAACGCTAACGCCAGTTTTTCCGATATTGCGATACTTAGTTTTATCTTCGCCAATCGGCAATAAATCAGAATATGAAAATTGTGGAGCCATTATTCAGCCGGCTTCTTTGCTGCATCTAACTTCTTCTTAGCCCCGTCCAACCATTCCTGGCAGATCTTTGCTAACTCCTCGCCGCGTTCCCAGAGCTTTAGTGATTCTTCTAAAGTGGCGCTGCCATCTTCAAGTGATTCAACGATTTCAGCGAGCTCATCACGAGCTTCTTCGTAAGAAGGTTTTGCATCCTTTGCGGCCATGGGTTAAATCTACTCTTCTGCCAGAACGCTTGCGCGAGCTTCGCCCTTAGCCGCTCGAATGCGCAGCACAGCGCCAGCCTTTAACTTTGTGGCATCGCGCACAATCTTTCCATCATCGCTTTGAACGACTGAATATCCGCGATCCATCGTTGATTGCGGTGAAAGTGAGCGAAGGTGAGCGATAACTCCTTTAATCTCTTTCTTTTCAATTTCAAGAAGCGACTTGAATCCACGCTTAGAACGATCGCGAAGTGCGTTTAGCTCATCAACACGAACCTTGACCATAACGCTGGGATCTTTCATCACAGGGCGGTTGCGCAGTTGGGCAATCTGGTTTAACTCGTAATCAATCGTTGAAACTAAACGGCGATAGATGCGATCACGGATCTTATTTATATCGGCTATTTCTTGTTCGATATCTGGCACCACGCGCTTTGCCGCATCGGTTGGAGTTGATGCGCGATAGTCGGCGACTAAATCAAGTAGCGGTGAATCTTTCTCGTGGCCAATCGCGCTAACAATTGGAGTTTCACAACTTGCTGCTAAACGCACAAGTGATTCATCGCTAAATGGCAAGAGATCTTCAAAGGATCCACCGCCGCGAGTAATGATGATGACGTCAACATCTTCGATGCTTTCTAATTCGCGGAGCGCCTCAGATACTTCAACGACAGCTGCTGCACCTTGCACTGCGACTTCGCGGATCTCAAATTCAACCGCTGGCCAGCGGCGGCGCGCATTTTCAACAACATCTTTCTCTGCATCGGTGTTACGACCGCAGATCAAGCCAACTTTGCGCGGCAACTTTGGCAGTGCCGCTTTGCGATCTGCGCTAAATAAACCTTCGGCAGCAAGCACACCTTTAAGAGCTTCAAGGCGCGCAAGAAGTTCGCCGACTCCAACTTGGCGAATCTCTTTTGCAGACATGGTTAGTGAACCGTTTTTAGTAAACCAGGATGCTTTGGCATGAATTACAACGCGCGCATTTGCTGGAAGCGGTTGCACAGCAGCTAAAACGTTTTTGTAACACATAACCGAAAGGCTCATATCAACTGAGGTATCGCGCAAGCGCATAAAGGCCATTCCGCCGCTGCGTTCGTTGAGTTCTGAGATCTCACCTTCAATCCAAATTGGCCCGAGACGTTCTACATATTCTTTAATCGCCTCAGATACCACCCGTACTGGCGCGGGGGATTGGCTTGAAGTTTCGAACATGGGGCGAGCCTAATAGACTCACCCACATGTCTAAGAGAGTTCTCCTTGCTGCGCCACGCGGATATTGCGCCGGTGTAGACCGTGCGGTTATCACCGTAGAAAAGTCTCTCGAACTCTATGGCGCGCCAATTTACGTCCGCAAAGAGATAGTCCATAACAAGCATGTGGTCTCAACTCTCGAAGCTCGCGGCGTCATCTTTGTTAACGAAGCCGATGAAGTTCCAGAAGGTTCAACCGTTGTCTTTTCGGCGCACGGAGTTTCCCCCGCAGTACATGAGCAGGCAGCAGCTCGTAATCTAAAAACAATCGATGCCACCTGCCCATTGGTTACGAAAGTGCATAACGAGGTTAAGCGCTTTGCTGATGACGAAACTGAAATTTTGTTAATCGGTCACAACGGCCACGAAGAAGTTGAGGGCACCGCAGGCGAAGCACCAGGAAAAGTGCGCATCGTCGATGGTTTAGATGAAGCGCGCACAGTTGTGCCAACCCCCGGAAAGAAATTAGTTTGGCTAACTCAGACAACGTTAAGCGTTGATGAGACTATGCAATCGGTTGCGATTCTTAAGGAGCGTTTTCCAGAGATCTCAAACCCGCCATCAGATGACATTTGCTATGCGACGCAGAACCGCCAAGAAGCGATTAAGCAGATTGCGCCACAAGCAGATTTGGTAATTGTGGTTGGATCCACAAACTCTTCTAACTCAGTTCGTTTAGTTGAAGTTGCTAAAGAATATGGCGCAAAGAACGCTTATCTAATTGATTATGCTGAAGAAGCAGACGATGCCTGGTTAGATGGCGTTGACACAATCGGCGTAACAAGCGGTGCATCGGTACCAGAAATTTTGGTTCGCGATTTGCTGGCTTGGCTGGCAGAACGCGGCTTTGGCAGCGTTGAAGAAGTTACTGCAACTCAAGAATCGTTGCTATTTGCTCTGCCACCAGAGCTACGTAAAGATTTAAAAACAGCCAGTAAGTAATTAACCGCGTGGCTTTGGCTTGCGCGCTTTTGCTTTCTCGTTAAAGAAAACAAACCAGCCGTAAAGTGCGCTAACTAATAAGTAAGGCGCAATGCTGGCAAGGGATGCGATGAAATCGATTCCGAGGCGTGATGGACGAAAACCTACGCTCAAAATCAGATAGAGAAGAACTGTGCCGGCAAATGCAAGAGGTGGAGTAACAACAGATACATAAATTGTTCCAGGGCGACCAAAGCGAATTCCGCCGAATAGGACTGCGCAGATAATTACGCCTGAGACGATTCCGGCGCCACTGCGAATAAGAAGTTCGAGTCCGGCAAAGAGTGCGATGAAGAGAGTTTGCAGGACTACAACGCCTTCTTTCTTAAGTCCTGGTCCGCTGATCTTTGGCTTGTTCTGCGTAGTTGTGCTCATTCGTCATCCTTTACTTCTTCAGCATCAATAAAATCTTCTTCGCCACCGAGTTCGGAGTTCTTAAGCTCGCGCACCTCGGTTGGCGCATCTGGATATGCAATGGCGAGTTTATCTTTATCGCCCGAGACTCCATAACTAATGATTTTGGCAGCTGCGCGCTTAACTGTTGATTCAGCCGTTGGGATTAACTCGCCATAAGCCTTAGAGAGTGAGTTGAGCGCAGTTCCGACCTTGACGATTTTGGAGTGTAGAAGCGTTAAATCCTTCATAAACAAACCAGCAGATTTAGCGATGTTTTCAGCGTTAAGTGCCACAGAGTTGCGTGAGTAAACGTTGCCGATAGTGCGTAGCAAGGCCATCATCGAAGTAGGTGTTGCGATCGTTACATTTAATTTAAAGGCTGCCTCGAGGAAGAGTGGATCAACGCGAAGTGCTTCGGTAAGCAATGATTCAAAGGGAACAAAGAGGATTACGAAATCAGGTGAATCCTGTGACTCGTGATAACCGCGTTTGGCGAGAGCGGTAACATGGCTTTGTAGATCTTTCTTATGTTCGATAAATAAACGCTCGCGCTCGGCAGGATCATCGACTTCGTGCGCTTGAATAAAGCGATCAAAGGGAAACTTGGAGTCGATAAATAGTTTGGTGCCACCAGGCATGCGCACGGTGATATCTGGAATTCCGGATGAATCATCATCAGTTGTCGAACGCTGTGCGGTGTATTCGACGCCCTTATGTAGACCGGCATCTTCGAGCATTAGTTCGAGCTGTGCCTCGCCAAATTTTCCGCGCTTTTGTGAATGTGAAAGAGCTCCAGCAATTGCTTTGGTCTGCGCGACAAGTGATTCGTTGTGGTTAGACATCGCTTTAACTTGAGTGCGGATATCGGATTCGGCTTCGATGCGACGACGATCGGCATCGGCGGATTCTTTCTGCAACTTTTCCATCGCAGTTTTCATCGCTTCGATTTCGCCCGCAAGTTTTGAACCCGCCATTGCGTTATCGCGTTCGGATTTATAGAGATCGCGTTCGGCGCGAACGGATGCGAACTCTGCTTCAGAGATACCTGATATTGAAGTGCGACGACCTGCGACGAAAATTCCAAGGGCGAGGCCGATTAAGAGCCCGATAACGAGTGTAAGAATGGCCACTGTTGCGCTTGACATGGGCCTATCGTGGCAGGAAGCACTGACAATCACGCGTAGGCTCTACTCCTTATGAGCCTTTCAATTGGAATCGTCGGACTGCCCAATGTTGGAAAGTCGACCCTCTTTAATGCGCTCACCAAAAATAACGTTCTGGCTGCTAACTATCCCTTCGCCACAATTGAGCCAAATGTCGGCGTCGTAGGCGTACCGGATGAGCGCTTAGCCAAACTTGCCGAGATCTTCAGTTCGGAAAAGCTGCTGCCTGCTGCCCTATCGTTTGTTGATATCGCAGGCATTGTTAAGGGCGCATCAGAAGGCGCCGGCCTTGGCAATAAATTCTTAGCAAATATCCGCGAAACCGATGCGATCTGTCAGGTCATCCGCGTCTTCAATGATGGCGATGTAGTGCACGTTGATGGGCGCATCGATCCAGGCAGCGATATGGAAACGATTAATACCGAACTTGCACTCGCAGATCTGCAGACAATTGAGAAAGCTTTGCCACGTCTTGAGAAAGAAGCGCGCACCAATAAGGAAATTGCACCAGTTGTTGAAGCTGTTAAAAAAGCCGAAGCGCATCTGCAAAGCGGCAAGCCACTTTCCTCATCAGGTCTAGATCTCAATCTTCTGCGCGAGTTGCATCTACTGACTGCAAAACCATTCTTATATGTATTTAACGTTGATGCCGCAGAACTTAATGATGGTGATCTCCGTAAGAAGCTGTCAGAACTGGTTGCACCAGCTGAGGCGATTTTCCTTGATGCTAAAACAGAAGCAGAGCTTGCCGAACTCAGCGATGAAGATGCTCTAGAACTATTGCAATCAATCGGAATGAAAGAGCCAGGCCTCGCAACACTTGCACGCGTTGGTTTTAGCGTTCTTGGTCTGCAGACATATTTAACTGCTGGTCCAAAAGAAGCGCGCGCTTGGACAATTCATAAAGGTGACACTGCGCCAATGGCTGCCGGCGTTATCCATACCGATTTTCAAAAAGGATTTATCAAAGCCGAAATTGTTAGCTTTGACGATCTAATCGCATGCGGATCAATGGCTGAAGCGAAAGCTAAAGGCAAAGTCCGCATGGAAGGTAAGGAATATGTAATGGCCGATGGTGACGTTGTGGAGTTTAGATTTAACGTTTAATAGTTAATCAAGCGCCTGTGTAATGCTTTGCGATTTCACCAAGTGATTTATCAATTATCTCCAAACCTAACTTCGCATCTGCTTCACTGATATTGCACGGTGGGCACAAGTGAATACGGTTGAAGTTATTAAATGGCATTAGCCCGTTCTTCCTACAGGCCGCTACTAAATCATTCATCGCAGGACTGGATCCGCCATATGGTGCAAGCGGTGCACGAGTTGCGCGATCTGTAACCAGATCAACTCCCCAGAAAACGCCCATGCCGCGGATATCGCCAATTAACTTATGTTTCTTCGCCATTTCATGAAGACCTGGACCAAGAATCTTTTCACCGATCGCTGCTGCGTTCTCGACAATCTTCTCTTCCTTCATCACTTGAATTGTTGCAACAGCAGTTGCAGTAGCAAGTGGGTGTCCCATGTAAGTAAGTCCGCCAGGGAATACAGTTTCATCAAAGGTCTTGGAAACTTCATCGCTAATTACAACGCCACCGAGTGGGATGTAGCCAGATGTAACGCCCTTAGCGAAGGTGATTAGATCTGGAGTTGCAGCTGAGTGCTGGAAGCCAAACCATTTACCGGTGCGACCAAAGCCAGCCATAACTTCATCTGCAATCCAAAGAATCTTGTACTTATCGCAGAGCGCACGAACGCCTTCGAGATAACCCTTTGGTGGAACCAAAACGCCAGCAGTTCCGGGAACTGATTCGATCAAAATTGCTGCGATGGTATTTGGGCCTTCAAAGATTATGGTTTGTTCTAGATGTTCTAGAGCACGCGCACATTCTTGCGCTTCATCAGTTGCCCAGAATGAAGTTCGGTAAAGGTATGGACCCCAAAAGTGAACGTGGCCAAATGCAAATTCATTTGGGAAACGGCGCGGGTCGCCAGTTGCATTTATCGCAGCGCCAGTGTTGCCGTGATACGAACGGTATGTTGAAAGAACTTTATGTTTGCGAGTATGTAAACGCGCCATACGGATCGCATTTTCAATCGCATCAGCGCCGGCGGTTGTAAAGAAAACCTTGGCGAACTTATCGCCAGCTAATTCAACGATGTTGCGTGCTGCTTGATTGCGGACTTCGCTGGCATGTTGTGGCGCCATAGTTGTTATAACAGCGGCTTGCTCTTGGATCGCCTTAACAACTTTAGGATGTTGGTGTCCGATATTGGTAAAGACCAGTTGTGAAGAGAAATCTAGATATGTGTTTCCTTCGTAATCCCAGAAACGTGATCCGGCGCTTCCTGAAATTGGAAGTGGCTTAATTGCGCCTTGTGCAGACCATGAGTGGAAGACAAATTCATGATCATCGGCAGAAATCGCTGCGCTCTTTGCTGGATCGTTAACTGCTTGTGACATCTTCCAACCTCTTCATATTTTCTGATCTAGTGCGGATCTAATAGGCATTTAGTATGTAGTAAATCCCTCAAATAATGAAGAAATCTCATCGCTTCTACGCGGGCAATTAGTCCATATGAAGAGCCTTTAGTAGGATCGCGACTTGTCTGATTGAGATCTCCTTATGCCTAACGAAAGTTGCTCCTTTGTCTAAGAAACAAGCCCACCTAAAAGATCTGCCAGTTAAAAAGCGCGAAGATTTGCGTAACGTCGCGATCATCGCGCACGTTGACCACGGCAAGACCACTCTGGTCGATGCCATGCTTTGGCAATCCGGCGCATTTGCAGCGCATAAGGTTCAGGGCGAAGGCCAAGACCGCATGATGGATTCAATGGATCTAGAACGCGAAAAGGGAATTACGATCCTTGCCAAGAACACTGCGGTAAAGCGCGGCAACACCATCGTTAACATTATTGATACTCCAGGCCACGCTGACTTCGGTGGCGAAGTAGAACGCGGACTTGAAATGGTCGACGGCGTTATCTTGTTAGTTGATGCTTCAGAAGGTCCACTGCCACAGACACGTTTCGTATTGCGCAAAGCGCTTGAAAAGAATCTGCCAGTTATCTTGTTGATCAACAAGGTTGACCGCCCGGATTCACGTATTGCAGAAGTTGTAGATGAGGCATACGAACTCTTCTTAGATCTCGGCGCAAATGAAGAACAAATTGAATTCCCAGTTGTGTATGCATCTGCCAAAGCAGGGCGGGCATCGCTAAAGCGTCCAGCAGATGGCGGAATGCCAGAGGAAGAGAACCTCGATGTTTTATTCGACACCATCTTCTCTGCAATACCAGCTCCCGAATATCACGAAGGTGCACCACTTCAGGCGCACGTTACAAACCTTGACTCATCACCATTCTTAGGTCGTCTTGCACTATGTCGCGTGCGTGAAGGTGTAATTAAGAAGGGGCAGAGCGTTACTTGGATTAAGACCGATGGAACACAAGAGCGCGTAAAGATTTCAGAACTTTTGATTACTGAAGCGCTAGAACGTGTGCCAGCACTTGAGGCACATCCAGGTGACATCATCGCTGTTGCAGGTATCGAAACAATTACCTTGGGCGAGACTCTGGCAGATCTTGAAAACCCACATCCACTTCCATTAATCATCGTTGATGAACCATCAATCTCGATGACTATCGGTATCAACACATCTCCATTGGCCGGTAAGAGCGGAAAAATGCTTACTGCGCGCCAAGTTAAGGGCCGACTGGACGCAGAGCTCGTCGGTAACGTTTCATTGCGTGTATTAAATACGGAACGCCCAGATACATGGGAAGTACAAGGCCGCGGTGAACTTCAGCTTGCAGTGCTGGTTGAAATCATGAAGCGCGAAGGTTTCGAACTAACTGTTGGTAAGCCACAGGTAGTTATCAAGAAGATTGACGGCAAGATTCACGAACCGATGGAGCGTTTAACAATTGATGCACCTGAAGAATATCTCGGTGTACTTACTCAGTTGATGGCGCTTCGTAAAGGTCGCATGGAGCAAATGGTTAACCACGGAACCGGTTGGATCCGTCTTGATTACAAGGTTCCATCACGTGGCTTGATCGGTTTCCGTACTGAGTTCTTAACCGAAACTCGCGGCACCGGTTTGCTACACCACGTCTTCGATGGTTACGAACCTTGGTACGGCGATATCCGCACACGTGCAACAGGATCACTTGTTTCAGACCGTATGGGAACAGTTACTTCTTACGCACTTTACGGAACACAAGATCGCGGAACAATATTTGTTGAACCAGGTGATGAAGTTTACGAAGGTATGGTTATCGGCGAAAACTATCGCAGCGATGACATGGACGTTAACTGTGTTCGCGAAAAGAAACTTACAAATATGCGCGCATCAGGAACCGATGAATCAGAGCGTTTGATTCCGCCAAAGAAGTTAAATATGGAAGGCGCTCTCGAATTCTGTCGTGAAGATGAATGCGTAGAAGTAACTCCTGCTGTAGTACGTATCCGTAAGGTTGTTCTTGATCAGAGCGAGCGCGCACGAGCGACTTCTCGTCAGAAGAAAGCCAACCTGGCCGCAGATAGTTAAGCCTGCGCGCATTAAGCGCGTGTAATTGGAATAAAAGTCAGTGGTGTGGGGTTCAATACCTCATATGACCACGCCTTCCATAAAGCTCACTCGCGCACCCGCTGCGCCTGCGCTTTTGGAGCTAGATGCCACGCAGGCCAAGGCAGCGGC
>JBEAMT010000122.1:0-17112 GCA_041165825.1 Actinomycetota bacterium
CAACTAGATCAAAAAATGGCGGAGGGCGTGGGATTTGAACCCACGAAACTTTCGTTTGCCGGTTTTCAAGACCGGTGCACTCGGCCGCTATGCGAGCCCTCCGTGGGAGAGATTACCCGAAGATCTCGGCCATTAAAAATCGGTGGAAATTACCGCGAAGGGTTTACCTACTTTGGAAGTTCGAGCAGTTTTTCGATAACAATGGCAACGCCATCTTGATTATGAGGCGGCGCTACATCTTTGGCATTAGCTGGACCTGCATGATGTCCATCGATCATTGCATAAGAGCGACTGGCCCACTGCAACATAGAAAAATCATTTGGGTTATCGCCAAAAGCGACACAATCTTCAGAACTTATCCCGATACGCGCGGCCATCTTTGCAAGAGTTTCACCTTTGGATACACCCAAGGCGGATATTTCAAGTAAGGAATCGTTATTGGCCGAATGCGTGACATTAACAACTCCTCGCAAAACTGGAGTTGCGATCGCCAACATTTCATCTGCTGAAATTTCTTGTTGTGAAAGTCGAGCTAATAATTTAAGTGCCGGACGATTTGTGACAGTATCGATGTTATCCACGCCAATATCATCCATTCCAATATCCCAGCGCGGAATATAGGCCTTCTCGCGATGGAAGTGATCATTTGATTCCACCGCGAAAGAAACATTTGGGATGGCAACTCGTAAAAGATCAACCGCCTTCTGAAGTTCTGCTGGCTGAATCATCCATTGCTCTAGAACTTTGTCGTTATGTAAGTCATAAATAAGTCCGCCGTTGCAGCAAATCGCTGAACCGAAATCAAATGCTTCTCGAACATCACCCATCCAACGTGGTGGACGGCCAGTTACGAAGAATATTTCGATGCCCAGATCGCGCGCTTTTGTAAAAGCGGCAATAGTGCGGTGAGAGATAGCTTCATCGTGCGGGACTATCGTTCCATCTAGATCTGTTGCAATTAACCTTGGGCGGCGATCGCTCACACAAGCTCAAATCTCTTGGTGCCCAAGAACGGCTGAAGAACAGCAGGAACGTTAACTGTTCCATCTGCATTTTGATGGTTCTCAAGGATCGCAACGATCATGCGGGGAATAGCCACCAACGTGCCATTAAGCGTTGCAACAGCTTTTGTACCATCAGCATCTTTATAGCGAATATTTAAGCGGCGGGCTTGAAATTCAGTGCAGTTAGAAGTACTTGTCACTTCGCGATACGCGTTCTGTGTTGGGATCCACGCTTCGATATCAAATTTACGCGTTGCACTAGAACCAAGGTCGCCAGATGCCACATCGATTACACGGAAGGGAATCTCCATCGCGTTTAGAAAATCTTTCTCCCACTGAAGTAAACGCTTATGTTCTTCCTTGGCTTCTTCTGGTTTACAGAAAGAGAACATTTCTACTTTATCAAATTGATGAACACGAATAATGCCGCGAGTATCTTTTCCATAACTTCCAGCTTCGCGACGGAAGCAAGATGAGTATCCGGCATAGCGCAATGGAAGTTTGTCAGCAGGAAGAATTTCATCCATGTGATACGCAGCGAGTGGGACTTCACTAGTTCCGACTAAGTAGAAATCATCTTTTTCCAAGTGGTAAACATTCTCTGCAGCTTGACCAAGAAAGCCGGTGCCTTCCATTGCCGCAGGCTTAACCAAGACTGGTGGAATGACTGGAGTGAATCCCGCCTTTAGCGCGCTTTGAATCGCATAGTTAACGAGGGCAAATTCAAGCATCGCTCCAACGCCAGTTAAATAATATGAACGTGAACCAGACACTTTTGCGCCACGTTCGGTATCAATTGCGCCAAGAAGTTTTCCGAGTTCAACGTGATCTTTTGGTTCAAAACCATCTTTAGCAAAATCGCGGGGTGTGCCAACATGTTCAATGGTTACAAAATCTGCTTCACCACCAATTGGAGCCTCTGGGTCTAATAGATTTGAAAGTTGCATAACAAGTGCGTTGGCTTTCGCTTCAATTTCAGCGCGCTTAGCATCTGCCGCTTTCACCTTATCGGCCAGAGTTTTGGCGTTCTCTAATAGAGCCGCTTTCTCATCGCCTTTTGCGGCTCCTACTGATTTAGAAAGGGTGTTCTGTTCGGCACGCAAAGTTTCGAAGTCGGTAATTGCTGTACGGCGTAGGTCATCAATCGCAAGTACCTGATCAACGATCGTGACATCTTCACCGCGTCCTTTTTGTGATGCGCGGACTAAATCTGGGTTCTCGCGCAGGAATTTGATATCGATCATGCTTTAACGCACCTCTCGTGGATAAGAACCTAAGAATCTAATGTCATCACATATTTCGCGGAGTTCTGCAACGCTCGCGCTAACGGCTTCGTCGTTGATATGGCCTTCTATATCAATAATGAAATGGTAGTGACCTAGCTCGCGACCTGTTGGACGACTCTGAATAAAAGTTAAGTTGACGTTGCGCTTGGCAAAGACTTGCAGAATCTCGAGTAGCGCACCCGCATGATCTATATCAATGAAAACTGCCATTGAAGTTCGGTCATGCCCAGTTGGCTCTGGGATCCAACCTGGCTTTTGCGCAGCGATAAATCGAGTAACTGCTCCGATGTTATCTCCGATATTTTCCGCGCGGATTTCTAATCCGAAATGTGCTGCTGCCACATTTGAGGCGATTGCTGCGTCGAGGTCGCCTTTACTTACTAATTCAGCGGCGGCGGATGTAGAACTAGTTGGCACTACTTCTGCATGCGGATAATTCTGGGCAATATAAGTGCGGCATTGTGATTCGGCGTGAGGATGTGTACCAATTCTTTTAATTTCGGAAGCGCCCGGCTTAGTCATAAATGCAAATGTGACTGGAAGGGTTACTTCTCCAGAAATAGTCAGGGGATCTCCCGTAGCTAGTTCATCTAGGGTGCGGGCAACAACGCCTTCGACAGAGTTCTCGATTGGTACGAGCGCATAATCTGCCTCGCCAGAGCGAACCGCGTTTAGCGCAGCGGTTACATTTGCAAAAGGGATTTTTATATCCGTATCGCAAGTTATTTTATTTAAAGCAGCCTCAGTAAAGGTGCCCACTGGCCCTAAATAGGCGAATCTATGGCTATCTGCTGCGCTCACTTGCTAAGGATACCTGCTCCACAGCCAAAGATTTCCAGTAATTAATTAGCGGCAAGAACCTCGCGCGCAAAGGCTGGTCGGTTGGTAATCAAATTATCTACGCCAAGATGGCGACATAAAATGATGTCGGATGGTTCATCTACTGTCCAGACATTCAATTTTTTGCCAGCCGATTTAATTTGCTGCGCAAGGGCTGGTTTTTTACGCAGCTGCGCAATCCCTGGCCCAATTGAATGTGCTGATGTGTATTTAACTGACAGTCGCGGAGTTGTTTCTCGAATCAAATATGTAAGAGCGATCGAACGATCTAATTGCTTTACTCGCTCTACTGCAAACCAAGAAAATGACATTACCGTTATATCTATTCCAGCTTTTTCGATTCGCTTTGACTCTTCATGTAGCTTTTTGACTACTTGGTTTTCAATCTCAGTGCGCGATGGCACAGGATGTTTGGTTTCAAGTAGTAAAGATTTTTTCTCGGTGATTCCAAAATCTATAAATTGATCGAGAGTTACAAGTTGTGGGTAAATTGAAATCAACTGCGAATATGTTGATTCATGGACGACTGCAGCGTGATTGGCGCGACGCTTTAAATCTGCATCATGCCAAAGCACTGCAACTCCATCTTTGGTAAGTCTTAGATCGCACTCAAAGCCATCGGCGCCTTGCTTTACTGCATTTTCGTAGGCGATCATTGTCATCTCAGGAAAGTCATGAGATGCCCCGCGGTGAGCGTAGATCTTCATGGTTTGAGGCTAACATCAACTAGATAGAAGTTAATGACCTTAGGTAGGCTTCGCGTCATGAAGAGCCTGTACTTCCAGTGCGCTGCACGTTCGGCTCTCGGTTTGGTTCGTAACGGCAATGAAGACTCCGCTCTTATTGGTTCACAATTAATTGCTGTCGCCGATGGCATGGGTGGACATGCGGGCGGTGAAGTTGCATCAACTGTTGCGATAAACACTCTCTCAGAAATTGCTCCAACTTTTACCGCCGTAGATATCGATTTTGATTCAGCAAGTGACCTTTACTTAAATTCACTGCACACAATCGATGCGCAAATTAGAGCCGTTGCCAATGATGAACCTGCCCTGTCGGGAATGGGAACTACGCTCACTTCACTCTTCATAAATGGATCTGAGATTTCGTTACTTCATATCGGAGACTCTCGCGCTTATAGATTGCGCGGAAACAGCCTCGAGCAGCTCAGCGCAGATCACACCGTGCTGCAAGAGTTGTTGGATAAAGGCATCATCTCCGAATCTGAGGCCTTGATCCATCCGCAGAGATCTATGTTGACGCAAGCTCTAATGGGCGAGGGCAACCTTGAACCATCTCTACATATCTTCGAAGGAAAAGTTCAGGATCGTTACATATTGTGTAGTGATGGCCTTAGTGGCGTGCTCACCTTGAAAGAGATAAAGACTCTTGCAAAAGCAAAATCCGCTGCTGACGCTGTAGATGCCTTGATCGATGCAGCATATATAAATGGTGCTCCAGATAACGTCACAGTAGTAATCGCTGATATTGTCGAAGAAAGTTCCACTCAAGTAGAAAAATTAGGGGCGGCAAAACCATGATGGCTAAAATTTTGGGCGGCCGCTACCAACTGGGTGCGATGATCGGAACCGGCGGAATGGCCGATGTATACATAGCTCAAGATCAACGCCTCTCGCGCGAAGTGGCAATAAAAATTCTGCGTAGTGATCTGGCAAAAGATCCCACTTTCGTCTCGCGTTTTCGTAAAGAAGCTAAAGCTGCAGCTGGCTTAAATCATCCAGGCGTAGTTGCTGTTTATGACTCCGGAGAAGACCCTGCGCCATATATAGTTATGGAACTTGTTTCCGGACACACTCTGCGTGAATTAATTCATGGCGGCGAACGCTTGCCTCTTGATCGCGCACTTGAAATCGGTGCAGGAATTTTGGAAGCAGTTGATTACTCACATCAACGCGGCATCGTTCACCGCGATATCAAGCCTGCAAACGTGATGATTACCGATGCTGGCGATGTAAAGGTGATGGATTTTGGTATCGCGCGCGCTATGGATGATCTTGGCGCAACGCTAACTAGCACCTGGAACGTGGTCGGCACTGCGCAATATTTATCCCCGGAACAAGCTTTGGGTGAAGTTGCAGATACTCCAACAGATATTTATTCGACTGGTTGTTTGTTATTTGAACTTTTAACTGGTCGTCCACCGTTTACCGGTGAAACTCCAGTCTCGATTGCATACCAACATGTTTCTGGACCAATTCCTTCTGCTCGCGAAATTCAACCTGGCCTTCCAGAGAGCGTTGAAGTAATGCTCGAAGTTGCGCTAGCAAAGAAGCCGGAAGATCGCTACACATCTGCGCGTGCGATGTTAGAAGATATAAATAAAATTCGCGCCGGAGAAAATATTTCTACCAAGGTTGCCCGCGGACCTGTTATCACCCGCCGCACCGCAATAGTCTCTGTAATTTCAGTCTTACTAGTTGGTGTGTTAGCTGTGGTTGGCCTTTCCCTAAATGGAGGCTCAACTACATCACTAGGTAATCAAATTCCGAACGTAATCGGTCTTACTGAGGACCAAGCGCGTGCATTGCTGGGGGAATACACAGTCACTGTCCAGCGCGCCCACGATCCGCTAATTCCTAAAGATCGCGTTGCTAGCCAACTTCCACTCGCTACAACGCAAGTGCCTAAAGGTTCTGCAGTAACGCTGACAATTTCTGATGGTCCAGGCGATGCGATCGTGCCGGACGACTTAGTTGGAATGTCACTTATTGATGCACGTACAGCACTTGCCGCAGCAGGTTTAGTGATTGCTAGAACAGAGGCGGCGCCCTCTGATGAAGCACAAGGAACTGTTTTGAGTGTTCTTCCTGAACCCGGATCCAAAATTACCGCCGGTGCCGGAGTTGTCTTAACCATTGCAAGTGGCGAAGTTGAAGTTCCTAATTTAATTGGCGTAGAAGCGATTCAAGCTAAAACATTATTGATTCAAGCTGGCTTCTTGGTGCGCGAATTCAATGATTACGATCCTGCACAAGGTATTGGTGTGGTTATTCGTCAAGCACCAGATGCGGGCACAACACAAACGATTGGTAAGCCAGTAACAATTACAATCAATAAAGCGCCGTAAATTAAGCGCGCTTACCAACAACCGGGGATAGCCCAACAGATTTTGCGAGCGCATCGCTGTCTCCGCATTGCGTTAGCCAGTTAGCCAACATTAAATGTCCGTGCTCGGTCAATACAGATTCTGGATGAAACTGAACACCTTCAATCGGTAACGTCTTATGTCGCAGCGACATCACGACGCCTGATTCAGTTGCGCCTGTTATCTCCAATTCACTGCTTACCGTGTCTCGTTCAACAGCAAGTGAGTGGTAACGAGTTGCAGTAAATGGTGATGGAAGGTTTGTTAAGACGCCTTTACCCTCGTGCAGAACTTGCGAAGTTTTTCCATGCAGTAACTCAGGTGCGCGCGAAACTGTTGCGCCGAAGGCAACGCCAATCGCCTGGTGTCCCAAGCAGACACCAAAGAGCGGAATATTTTTCTCGGCGCAATATTTGATCATTGCGATACTTATGCCAGCTTCTTCAGGGGTGCCAGGTCCTGGAGAGATTAGTACTCCGTCATATTCGCCAGCTTCTTCAACGCTTACTTCGTCATTTCGTTTAACGATGCATTCGGCGCCAAGTTGGCCGAGGTATTGCACTAAGTTAAATACGAACGAGTCGTAGTTATCGATGACGAGAATGCGGGACATGGGGCAATTCTTGCAGGGTTGGCGGGCGGGCTGTTTCCAGATTTGTTGTTTTCAGGATCAGGTTTTCCATGTAGCCTTACTCCTATGCCAAAGTCGAAATTGCGTAAAAAGGTTCAAGAAAAGCACGCTCACGAAGAGCAGGTCTTTGATGCTGAGCCACATGCACCGCTCGAGAGCCCAAGCTGGTTGGCTCCAGTTATGGTCGCCAACTTCCTAATCGGTCTCTTCTGGATCGTTGTTTTCTACGTAAGCCAGACCACCTACCCAATTCCGGGAATCGGCGCTTGGAACATGATTATCGGCTTTAGCTTTATTGGGGTTGGATTCAGCCTCGCGACCAAATGGCGATAGAGCGCAGCGTCATCGCCTGAGTAAATGGCGATAGAGCGCAGCGTCATCGCCTGATAGTTACAGAAAACTAACCTTTTTCCCAGCCTTCTCTCAGGCTATGAGAGCATTCTCAATCTATGCCTAAGAGCTCAGAAAATACCAATTACCGAATTCTCGTCGTTGACGATGAATCCAGCATCAGTGATCTGATCTCAACGAGTCTGCGCTTTGTGGGTTTTGATGTGCGCACCGCTGCAACTGGCTCTGAAGCTTTAACTGTCGCTGAAGAATTTAAGCCACACGCCATTGTTCTTGATGTGATGCTCCCGGATTCAGATGGTTTTGAAGTCTGTCACCAACTGCGCAGTGAAGGTTTAAATATTGGAGTGCTCTTCTTAACTGCTAAAGATGGCATGGAAGATAAAGTTGCTGGTTTAACTATTGGCGGCGATGATTACATGACTAAGCCATTTAGTTTGGAAGAATTAGTCGCACGTTTGCGTGCACTTTTGCGACGTATTGGTGTTGTTGAGATAAGTACTGATGACGAAAAAATTCGTTTTGCAGATCTTGAATTAAACGAGGCAACTCACGAAGTTCGCCGCGGTGGTGTTCTACTTGAAATGTCTCCTACCGAATTTCAACTTCTGCGATACTTGTTAATTAACGCGGACCGCGTTGTGTCTAAATCTCAAATCCTTGATCATGTCTGGCAATACGATTTCCGTGGCGATGCCGGAATCGTTGAAACTTACATCTCTTATCTAAGAAAGAAGATCGATATCTTCGATCCACCACTTATTCATACAGTACGCGGGGTTGGTTACCGCTTGCGTTTGCCTGCAGCGAAGTAGAAATAGCAATGCCATCGTTTTCTAGTTGGAGTTTGCTCAACCGCCTTACCTTAGGTGTTGTTCTGCTCTCCACATTAGGCGTTGTGGCATCCGACATCACGGCGCAGACTCTGCTTCGAAATTACCTAACTCATGAAGTCGACAATGAACTTTTAAGCGTCGCCGGTGGATCAATCCCGCGCCTAGAAAGCGCTGGAATCGAATCTGATGCAGATGATTTTGACGGAAGAGGCGTTCGGTCTATGCAGGGGCGTCCATTGCGCAGCGTCCCAACATCTACCTCAGTAACTTTGATTGGTCCCGCTGGAGTGGTTTTAGGCCAGATAGGTGGTGATTTAAATGCCACTGAAATCACCAGTTATCTAAGCGCAATTACTCCTGAAAAGACCGCTAAATACGGCAATCGCCCATTTACGATCGAAACTGATGAACATGATTTCCGAGTTCTTTCGTTAGCGCTCCCATCTGGATTTGGCCGCGTAGTGGTCGCTCATTCATTTGAAGATATCGATCGCATCTTGGCACGTTTGCAAGGGTTGTTTATTCTCATTGGGTTAGTGATGATCTTCTTCATTGCCATTGCCTCTCGCAAGGTCATTACTGTTGGATTAAAACCCCTAGCAACTGTGGAAGCAACTGCTGTAAGAATCGCCGATGGCGATCTCACTGCGCGTCTGCCAGATGTAAAACCAAATACCGAAGTCGGACGCTTGGTAAGCACGTTAAATACGATGTTGGGTCGCATTGAAGAATCTTTTGCCGCGCGTTTAGAAAGTGAAAGTAAGCTACGTCGCTTCGTGGCAGATGCATCACATGAACTTCGCACGCCGATAACTGCTATCCGCGGCTTTGCCGAACTTCACCGTCAAGGTGCAGTTAGCGGTGAAGAGGATACTAAAGAGCTAATCGGCCGTATCGAAAATGAATCCAAGCGAATGGGTTCGCTTGTCGAAGATTTGCTCCTCTTGGCGCGCCTGGATCAATCGCGGGAAATGAAATCAGATCCGGTTAACCTCACACAAATAGTTTCCGATGCTGTTGCATCTGCACGTGCCGCCGGACAAAATCACCCTGTCAATTTCGATGAGCAAGGTGAAGAAATTTATGCACTCGGTGATAAAGACCGAATTCATCAAGTGGTCGCTAACTTACTTGCCAATGCACGTACTCACACACCTGCCGGAACGGTTATTGATGTCTCTGTAAAGCAAGATATTGATGGAGTTCGTATTCGCATTGCCGATAACGGGCCTGGTTTAACGGAAGCGGATCAAGCAAGAATATTTGAACGTTTCTATCGCGCTGATGCATCTCGCGTTCGCACAGATGGTGAAGGAACTGGACTCGGACTTTCCATTGTTGACGCAGTCATGCGCGCCCATGCTGGCAAAGTAAGCGTTGAATCAGAACTTGGAAAAGGCGCGGTATTTACCCTCTTTTTCCCACTAGGAAGTTAGTTTCCTAAAGACTCCATAGCGCGCAGCGTTGCGATGCGCTCTTCAATCGGAGGGTGGGTAGAAAACATCTTGGAGACAGCCTTGCCATCTAAGGGAGATTCAATCCAGATATGCGCAACCGCATTTGATTTTTGATGTACGACTGTTGAATCTGTAGCAAGTACTTCGAGTGCTTTGCGAAGTCCGGCGGGGTTACGAGTAAATGAAACCGCGGTGGCATCAGCTAGCGATTCACGGCGGCGAGAAATCGCACTCTTTAGCAGCGTTGCTGCAATTGGCGCCAAGATTAAAACAAAGAGTGAAACGATAAGAAGGACTGGGTTTGCGCTGCTATCGCGATCGCGACGTCCGCCACCAAACCACATCATGCGCATTAAGAAATCACTCAAGATCGCAATTGCACCTGCAGTTGTTGCAGCAACTGCTGAAACAAGGGTATCCCGGTTAGCAACGTGCGCCATTTCGTGGGCAATAACGCCTTGCAGTTCGTCACGATCCATAACTTCCAAGATACGAGTAGTAAATGCAATTAGTGCATGATCGGGATCGCGACCTGTTGCAAAGGCATTTGGCGCAGAATCAACAACGATTGCAACCTGTGGCATTGGTAGACCACTTGCAATTACAACTTCTTCAATTACGTTAAAGAGTTCAGGGTTATCTTCGCGTTGAATTAACTTTGCACCAGTCATCTTTAAAACTAATTTATCGGAGCCGTAATAAGAACCCCATACGCCGATCAGGGAAATACCTACTGCAAGTGGCACCATGAAAGTTGATGTACCCGCTCCGAAATAAGTTAGCGCGGCATATGCAACAAGTCCGGTGAGTAAACCCATTGAGGCAAGAAGGAAGTACGTCTTTCCTTTATTTGCGCTCTCTTGGGCGCGAAAATCATTTGCCGCCATTGCTGGTTAGAAAGTTACCTTTGGCACGTTGCGATCTTGTGGATCTTCAACTTCATAAAATTCGCGCTCTGTTACCTTTGCAAAGCCTGCGAAAAAGCTAGTCGGAATGGTTTTCACAGCAGTGTTTAGGTTTCGAACGTTGTCGTTGTAGAACTGGCGAGCAAAGGCGACTTTATTTTCAGTTGTAGAAAGCTCTTCTTGTAGAGATAAGAAGTTTGATGATGCTTTGAGATCTGGGTAAGCCTCAGCGACTGCAAGCAAACCACGTAGCGCTTGCGTCAACATACCGTCAGCGGCTGCAACATCGGCAACACCTGATGCAGTTGTTGCCTTAGCGCGCGCATTAACAACAGCATCAAAGGTGCCTTGTTCGTGCTTGGCATAGCCCTTAACTGTTTCAACTAAATTTGGAATCAAATCGGTGCGACGCTTTAGCTGCACTTCGATCTGCGCAAATGACTCGTCGACGCTGATATTTAGGCGGATAAGTCGGTTGTATTGAGCGATAAAAAATAGAACGAGTAAACCGAGAACGGCGAGCGCGATAATTATTTCCATATTTAATTCAACCCCTTAAGTAAAGGATGTATTCCCCTTACTGGTTTCCTTACTAGTTTATTGTGGATTACTTAATCTTGCTCTGGTGGAAATTTAAGAAAGAGCGGCTCGCGGTTGGTCCACGTTGGCCTTGATATCTAGAGCCATACTTGGCGCTGCCATATGAATGCTCAGCGGGAGATGAGAGTTTGATTAGACAGAGCTGACCGATCTTCATTCCTGGGAATAGTTTTACCGGCAGATTTGCCACATTGGAAAGTTCAAGGGTGATGTGTCCAGAAAATCCAGGATCGATAAATCCAGCAGTCGAATGTGTTAGCAACCCAAGGCGGCCAAGTGATGATTTTCCTTCGAGGCGGCCTGCAATGTCATCGGGCAGGGTGATTACTTCGTATGTGCTCGCCAAAACGAATTCGCCTGGGTGCAAGATAAAGGCTTCACCATCTTCGGCTACGACTTCGCGGGTTAACTCGGCTTGCTCGATCGATGGATCGATAACTGAGTACTTATGGTTTTCAAAGACGCGGAAGAATTTATCGAGTCGCACATCAACTGATGAAGGTTGGATCATCGCCTCTTCAAATGGTTCGACGGCGACGCGGCCAGCGTTAATTTCAGAGCGGATATCGCGATCACTTAGAAGCACGGCGTGAGCCTATCTGACCTCGGTAGAAACGCTTAGTTAGGGCTTGCGTAAGTTACTGGTGGGTAGCATCATTTGCCCATGAGCCATTACAACGCCAACCTGCGCGATATCGAATTCTGCCTCTTCGACCTCTTCCAAACCGAGAAGGTGCTGGGAACTTCTATCTTTAGTGAACTCGATCGCGAGACCGCGATGGGCATGCTGGAAGAGATGAAGCGCCTAACTGAAAACGATCTCGCCGCATCTTTCGTTGAGGGAGATCGCGTTGGTGCTCTTCTAAATAAAGAGACTGGAAATGTAACTCTTCCTGAAAGTTTTAAAAAATCTTACAAAGCTTACATCGATGGCGAATGGTGGCGTCTTGATGCACCAGTTGCACTTGGTGGAACAAAAGTTCCAGCAGCAGTTCGTTGGGCGATTGCCGAAATGGTTTTAGGTTCAAATCCTGCAATTCACATCTATGCATCTGGTTATGCATTCGCACATGTTGCTTATATGTTGGGAACAGAAGAACAAAAGCAGATGGCGAAGTTAATGGTTGATCGCCATTGGGGCGCAACGATGCAGTTAACTGAACCTGATGCTGGTTCAGATGTTGGTGCAGGCCGCACTAAGGCTGTACGGCAAGCAGATGGAACTTGGCATATCACCGGAACAAAGCGCTATATCACTTCCGGTGATGCTGACTTCTACGAAAACGTTATGCACTTTGTGCTTGCTCGTCGCGAAGGTGGCGGGCCAGGAACTAAGGGGCTTTCACTCTTCTTGATTCCAAAATTTATGTTTGATCTAAAGACCGGTGACCTTGGAAAACGTAATGGCGTTTATGTAACATCACTTGAAAGCAAGATGGGGCTTAATGTCTCTGCTACCTGCGAAGTAAACCTTGGTGAGAAAGAGCCTGCAGTTGGTTATTTGCTTGGTGAAGTCCACGAAGGTATTGCGCAGATGTTTAAAGTTATTGAATTTGCGCGCATGATGGTTGGAACAAAAGCGATCGCGACACTTTCTGCTGGTTATCAGCAAGCGCTTAGCTACGCTAAAACCCGCGTACAAGGCGGCGATATGAAGGTTATGAACGATAAGGCAAGCCCACGTGTAACGATTATTCATCACCCAGATGTACGTCGCTCGCTGATGGTGCAGAAGTCATACTCTGAAGGAATGCGCGCCCTTGTCTTGTACACCGCGACAATTCAGGATCAGATCGAACTTGCTCGTGAAGCCGGCGATGAGGCAAAGGTTAAGTCAATGGAAGCGCTTAATGATCTCTTGCTTCCAGTTGTTAAGGGTTACGGATCAGAAAAATCTTGGACACTTCTTGGTACCGAATCGCTGCAAACATTTGGTGGCGCAGGATTTACCCAAGATTGGCCACTTGAACAATATGTTCGCGATGCCAAGATCGATACTTTGTATGAAGGTACAACTGCTATTCAAGGTCTTGATTTCTTCTTCCGTAAAGTTGTTAAAGATGGCGGAAAAGCACTTGGACTTCTTGGAAAAGAGATCCAAACATTTGCTGAAGCAGGCGGTGCACATCAAGATGAAAAACAAGCACTACTTAAAGCTCTCGGAGATTTAAATGGCATGGTCGGCGTTCTTGTTGGACATGCGATGGCATCACAAGAATCAGCGCCAGAGATTTACAAGGTTGGTTTAAATACATCACGCGTGTTGATGGCTGTCGGTGACATCATCACCTCATGGTTGTTATTGCGCCAAGCAGATATCGCGGCTGAGCGTTTGCCGAGCGCATCTGCAAAGGATGCAGATTTCTACACCGGCAAGATCGCATCTGCGAAGTTCTTTGTGACAAATTATCTGCCACATATCACCGCTGATCGTAAGATCGTTGAAGCAACCGATAACTCGATCATGGATATCTCCGAAAACGCCTTCTAATCTAAGTTGAGATAGGCTCGCCCAATGCTAAATAAGCATCGGGGCGAGTTCTACCTAGTTATGGGTGCAATCTTCTTCTCCATGAACGGGGTAATCGTCACCTTGGTCCTCGACCATATGACTACATTTCGCCTGGCCCAAGTCCGCGCTATCGGCGCTTTTCTACTTCTCTTTATCTTTACCTTTATTCAGGATCGCAACTCTCTAAAGGCCGAACGTCGCGAAATTCCGACGCTAGTTTTCTATGGGGTCTTTGGTTATGCGATGGTTCAGCTCGGTTATTTCATCGGAATCTCGCGCGGTGTTCCGCTTAGTTTGGTGCTGATTATCGAATTTACCGCTCCAATTTGGATCGTTCTCTGGATTAAATTTGTACGTAAATCGCAGGTTGCCAAAGATATGTGGATTGCAATTGCGCTATCACTGCTTGGGCTAATTCTAGTTGCCAAAGTGTGGCAAGGTTTTGCATTTGATTTCCTAGGAACACTTGGCGCACTTGGCGCAGCGTTAGCACTGGCGGTTTACTTCTTGATGAGCCAATCCCAGGGAACAAAGCGTTCTGCGCAAGCAATGATCGTTTGGGGCTTTGGTGTATCGGGTCTTTTCTGGTCACTGGTTCTGCCAATTTGGAATTTCCCAACCGAGATATTTACAACTGAAATCAATTTGCAAGGACGCTTTAGCGAATACAACGCACCAGGTTGGTTACTAATTGCTTACATAATTATCTTTGGAACAATGGTTCCGTATCTATTTGTCGTCGGCGGTATTCGCCGGTTAAGCGCATCTACATCTAGCGTTATCGGAATGCTTGAACCGGTAATCGCGGGAGTATTTGCTTGGATCTGGTTATCGCAATCGTGGAGCGCGATCCAGTTACTTGGTGGATCAATAGTTCTGATCGGTGTTTATATCGCTGATCGTGCCAAGGCAAACGCTAAATAGTTTTATTCATTCCAGGCGCCATCTTGTGGTTCTTGCGGCGCAGTGAAGTCGCGACCTGCACCAACACTTGGCGCCATATCTGCAAAGCGCGCAAAGTGAAGTTGCGCAGCAACGGTAATTGTCTTGGTCTGACCGTTACGGTGCTTAGCAACAATTAGATCTGCTTCGCCAGAACGGTTTTGAGAGTCATACATATCATCGCGGTGGAGCAAGATAACCACGTCAGCATCTTGTTCGATAGAACCAGATTCGCGCAAGTCTGAAAGCATCGGCTTCTTATCAGAGCGTTGTTCGGGAGAACGGTTGAGCTGTGAGATCGCGATCACCGGAACGTTTAACTCTTTCGCCATAAGTTTTAGGTGGCGAGAGAATTCAGATACCTCTTGCTGACGGTTTTCAACGCGCTTGCCGCTAGTCATCAACTGCAAGTAATCAATAACAATTAACTTGAGGTCATGGCGCTGCTTTAGACGGCGGGCTTTAGCGCGGATCTCCATCATCGAAAGGTTTGGCGAGTCATCGATAAATAAAGGTGCAGCTGAAATTTCGCCCATACGGCGCGCAAGCTTCGACCATTCTTCATCACTTAATTGACCGGCGCGAATATTATTTAAACCAACGCGCGCTTCAGCAGACAACATACGCATTGTGATTTCAGAGCGCGACATTTCGAGCGAGAAGATGACTGAAGTTTTACCATCGTGGATTGATGCATGTCGTGCGATATCAAGTCCGAGCGTTGATTTACCGACTGCAGGACGCGCCGCCAAGATGATCATGTTTCCTGGGTGTAGACCATGTGTGAGTAAATCTAAATCGCGGAAGCCGGTCTTGATGCCTTCAATACCTGTTCCTTTTTGAATCGCTTCAATCTCATCGAGGGCTTCGGGTAATAACGTTGCAAGTTGAACATAATCTTCAGAAGTTCGACGTTCGGTAACTGCATAGACCTCGGCTTGTGCTTGATCAACTGCGTCATCAACTTCACCTTCGACGTTGTAACCAAGTTGCACAATCTTGGTGCCGGCTTCAACAAGGCGACGCATAATCGCGTGTTCGCGAACAATCTTTGCGTAATAACTTGCATTTGCAGCAGTTGGAACAGATGAAATCAAAGTGTGTAGGTAAGGTGCGCCACCTGCACGCGCAATGTCTCCGCGCTTAGTGAGCTCGGCAGAGACTGTGACAGCATCTGCTGGTTCGCCGCGACCATAAAGATCAAGAATTGCATCGTAGATAAGTTCGTGCGCAGGGCGATAGAAATCGCGTTCGCGCAAAATTTCTAGTACATCTGCGATTGCATCTTTCGATAACAACATTCCGCCGAGAACAGATTGTTCGGCGATTAAATCTTGTGGTGGTGTGCGCTCGAAGTCGGCGCCAACGTTGTTTGACGAGTTGTTATATGAAGCGTTGGCGCGCGATGAATTGTTAGGTAGTTCGGCGATACTCACGGGTGTAACTTCCCACCTCGCACTGACAAAAGCGAAGTAGCCTGGGGATAAGGCTGTGTATAAAGTGGTGGATAAGCGGCTTTTCCTGTGTAAACGCCTGTGTGCAGGGTGTGGGCAACTAATGGGGAGAGCGCGGATTTAAAGGAAAGGGCAGGTCAGGGGCGGGTAATCAGAAAACTTGCCTGTGCATGAAAGTAATTTACTTTCTTCTCACTTACTGAGATTCAAAATTTTGTGAAATAAAAACCCCGGCCGAGTAAACGACCGGGGTTTTAATTAATAACTTACAACCAAGAAATTACTTGGCAGCAACAACCTTTACAGTCACTGTTGCAACAACTGAATTTGCAAGTGAGACCTTAACGCTGTGCTCGCCAGCCTTCTTGATATGTCCAGCAGTCTTGATGCTGTGACGGTCGATATCAACACCTGCTGCTGCCTTGATAGCTGCTGCGATGTCTTTATCTGTGACAGAACCGAATAAGCGACCTGCAGTACCAGCTTTAACTGAAACTGTGATTGCTGCCTTTTCTAGTGATGCCTTGATCTCTTTAGCGTGATCGAGATCGCGGACTTCACGTGCAGCGCGAGCGCGACGGATTCCTTCGATCTGCTTTTCGCCGCCAAGTGACCATGCAATTGCAACGCCACGTGGCAACAAGAAGTTGCGTGCGTAGCCATCTTTAACAGTTACGACATCGCCGGCTGAACCGAGCTTTGCAACTTCGCGAGTAAGAATAAGTTTCATTTTCTTTATTCCCCCTTAGCGCGCTGTCGATGTGTAAGGCAAGAGCGCTACTTCACGGCTGTTTTTGACAGCTGTTGCGACCGAGCGTTGGTGTTGTGTGCATGCGCCAGTGACGCGGCGAGCGCGGATTTTGCCGCGATCGGAAATGTATTTGCGAAGTGTGGCGATATCTTTGTAATCGATATAGGTCACCTTGTCGCGACAGAAGCTGCAAGGCTTCTTCTTGAACTTCTTATTAAGGGCTGCAGCTTTTGCGCCCTTATTTTTCGGTTCCTTGAGGTTCCGGTTATTTCTTGCTCCCATTGTGGTGCTCCTTTTAAGTGGGCCCTAGGTGTTTAAGCTAGGAATGGATGGACTGGTTGATTTTTAAACTTTTAGAACGGTGGTTCTTCAGAGGTTGTGGTTGCCCATCCTCCGCCTGCATTGCTTGTTGAAGCAGCAGCCCATGGATCGTCGCT
>JBEAMT010000123.1:0-11526 GCA_041165825.1 Actinomycetota bacterium
AATTGCAGTCATTGATATAACTAGTTGATCAGCGCGCGAGATATCTCCCCCAACAACATGGGCTCCTGCTAGATCTGCCTCAAATTTAATACCGCGCGCCAGTTCGCTTATCCATTCCATACTTTCTAAACCAGTAAGTGCTACAGCGACAAGCAAGTAATCAGTTTTAGCTGACATCGCCAATACATCTGCGGTGTTCGCCGCGGTGACTTTGCGGCCAATCTCAAAAGCGCTCGACCAATCGGTACGAAAGTGAACTCCTGCAACTGCCATATCAGTTGTTAATACTTGGGCTCCACTGCCAAAGACAACCGCTGCATCGTCGCCGATCCCAAGTGAAATTCTGGGGTCCGATGATGCGAATATCTCTTTCAGCGCTGCAATTACCTGCGCTTCCGTGTAGCGGTATTCAGAAATTGCCATAGCGCCAAGACTAGAACATGGGGTACCTTTGCGCTTACCTTCAACGGCGAAGTTCTCACGAGAAAGGCAGACCACTATGTCAGTACAGGCATACATCTTGATTCAAACCGAAGTTGGCAAAGCATCTAGCGTTGCTACTGCTGTTTCTGCTATCGCCGGAGTCACATTAGCTGAAGGCGTAACAGGTCCATACGATGTAATCATGCGCGCAGAATCCCCATCTATGGAGGAGTTTGGTCGCGCAATCTTGGCAAAGGTGCAAGCAGTTCCAGGCATTACACGTACATTGACCTGCCCGGTTACTTACAACTAATTTCCTAAAACCCCATTTGTGCGCGTAAGCGCCGCCTGTAACAAATAGGTAATCACTTCGGTATACCCAACTCCGGTGGCCGCCCACATCTTTGGAAAGACTGATGTGGCGGTAAATCCTGGCATCGTATTTAACTCATTGATTATCACTTCGTTGTTATCGGTTACGAAGAAGTCAACCCGAGCCAATCCACTACAGCCAAGAGATATGAAGGCAGCAACTGCCTTGGCGCGGATCTCGTCACTTAGCTTTTGATCTATTGGTGCAGGTAGTTCAATAGAAGTAGCTGAGTCCAAATACTTAGCTTCAAAATTATAGAATTCGTACTTTGGATCGATTTTGATCTGGCCGACTAAAGAGGCTTTTGCAACGCCATCAATTTCCAAAACTGCGCATTCAATCTCTCGACCGCGAATTTCTTGCTCGACAATCGCTTTCGGATCAAAGCGGTGTGCTTCTTCTAGCGCCGCTGCGAATTCAGAAGCAGATTTAACTTTGGTGGTTCCACGACTTGAACCGCCTCGTGCTGGTTTTACAAAAACCGGATAACCAAGCAGATCTGCTTGCTTTTGAATCGCAGACTTATCGTTTGTCCAATCTGAAGAACGTGCGACAAATCCCGCTGCTACTTTAATTCCATGTGAAGCAAAGATTGATTTAGCGAAAGATTTATCCATCGCAACAGCAGAGGCTAAAACACCTGAACCCACGTACGGCATATCAGCCATCTCGAGTAGCCCTTGGATAGTGCCATCTTCACCATAAGGACCGTGCAAGAGCGGGAAGACCATATCGATATTTAGATTCTCGCCAGCGCTGGTGAAACCAGTGGTATCTATAAATACTGGAGTTCCTGATTCATTGACTGAAGGAAGGACGCCATCTTTAATTGAGAGAGGGTAATTTTCTTCAAGTAAAAACCATTTTCCGCTCTTGCTAATTCCAATTAGAACAGGTTCGAATTTACTTCGGTCGATTGCAGAAAGAACTCCTCCCGCTGAGATACATGAGATTTCGTGCTCGCTTGAGCGCCCACCACAGATAATTGCTACGCGCTTAATCATCGTATGAAGTTCTCTGCTTGAGTAGTGATCGCCATCAAACGTTGCAAAGCTTGGGCTGGAGTAAGCGAACCGTTGACGATATCTGCAACAGATTCAATAACTGGCACTTCTACACCAACGCGGTGAGCGATTTCTACGATCGCCCCGGATGAGGCAACACCTTCTACCGTCTTGGCTCCTTGCGCTACAGCCTGTTCCATAGAACCAGTCTTGCCTAATAATTCACCGAATGTGCGATTGCGCGAGAGAGGCGAGCCACATGTTGCAACTAGATCGCCCATGCCTGCCAGCCCTGCCGCGCTAAGTGGGTCTGCACCGTGCGCTGCACAAAGCCGAGCTACTTCATTTAGGCCGCGCGTAATTAACATCGCCTGGGTATTCTCACCAAAACCCATTCCGATTGATATTCCAACGGCAAGTGCAATTACATTTTTAATGGCGCCGGCTAATTCACAGCCTAGAAGATCTACGGATGTGTACACGCGGTAGTAAGGAGTGCGAAAGAGATTTCGAACTTGTTCGGAGATTACTTGAGTTGTTGCTGCAGCCACCGCACCGGCAGGTTGGCGAAGAACTAATTCGTCGGCCAGGTTTGGGCCAGTAATCATGGCAACGCTATGTGGGCCAAGGATTTCTAGGATTACTTCGGTCATGCGAAGTTGGGTGCTAATTTCGATTCCTTTTAATGTACTTACTACAAGACAACTTTGTGAGAACCGTGGTTTCCACTCCTTCAATGTTTCCCGCAATTGTGACGATGGAATTGCCAAGACATAGTTCTCGCTATGCGCAAACGCTTGATCCAAACTGGACGTAGCCATTAACTCCGTAGGCAGAGTATGGCGAGCTAGATATTTGGCATTGGTGTGTTTTCCATTAATCTCATCGATAACTTCTTGATTTCGACCCCAAAGCAAAACATCATTTCCGGCATCGCAAAGAACTTGGGCCATGGTTGATCCCCAAGCTCCTGCTCCAAATACCGTTACTTTGCTCATTGTCTGTAATCCACCTTTAGCGAATCTTCTTCTTGAAATTACCGGTACGTGGTAGGTCAGAAGTATGTGGATCAAAGATTACTTCAGGACGTTTCTCGCCACGAATTTCTTCCAGCAAGGTAGTAATTTCACGCATGACTTTGGCGGTAGCAGCAATCAATGCTTGCTGATCATCTTCTTTCCCGTACCACTCGGATAGATCTACCGGCTTTCCGGCTTTCAAGGTGATCTGGGTTCTTGGGAACAACTTAATTTTCTTGGAATAAGTTGGCATCAAAACCTGCGCTCCCCATTGCGCAACTGGAATAACTGGCGTGCGTGTACTTAGGGCAAGTCTTGCTAGACCTGTCTTGGCAATCATCGGCCAGTGATCAGCATCTCGCGAGAGAGTTCCTTCGGGGTAGACACCTAAACAATGCCCTGACTCAAGTAACCGCTTAGCATGATCGACAGCCTTACCGGCGTTTGGAGATTCACGTTCGACTGGTACTTGCCCGGCAGCCAACAAGATTCGACCAATTATCGGTACTTTGAATACGCCAACTTTTCCTAAGAAGCGAGGTGCTCGGCCGTTCTTATATAGAAAGTGGGCAAAATTCAAAACATCAAAATATGAGAGATGGTTATTGGCAACTATTACTGCGCCAGATTTCGGAATATTCTCGGCACCTATCCAAGTTCGTTTGGTAATTAAGTTAATAATTGGGATCAAAATCGTGGCGCAGATTTTAAATGTGCGATTTGTCCCCAGCGGTTTACCCGTAGGTGGCGCATATGAAACGCGCATCTGTGCCATAAAGCAATATTAGTGGGCAAAGAAAAACTGGGGCCAGCAATCGCTGACCCCAGTTTTATGAAGTTTTAAAGATTTATAAAGTTAAAGTGAAGTTTTACTTCTTCTTCTTTACAACCTTCTTTGCAGCCTTTTTAGGTGCTGACTTCTTCTTTGCGGCCTTCTTCGGAGCAGCCTTCTTAGCTGACTTCTTAGCGGCCTTCTTTGGAGCAGCCTTCTTAGCTGCTGGCTTTGCAACTGGCTTTGGTTCTGGCTTTGGAGCAGGTCCTAGCTTGCGCTCACCTGAGATGACATCCTTCAGACCCTTTGCAGGTAAGAAGCGAGCCTTCTTTGAAGCCTTAATCTTGATTGTCTCGCCTGTGAATGGGTTACGTCCCATACGTGCCTTGCGATCAACCTTCTTGAACTTACCAAAATCGTTGATCATTACATCTTCACCCTTTGCCATGGTGCGTGTAATTGTGTCGAAAACGATTTCTACAGCGTGTGCTGCTTCCTTCTTGCTGTCGTTGAAGTGTGGGGCCAACGCGGCAATGAACTGGGCCTTATTCATCTAAATCCCCTTAGATTTAAGCGTAAATTAAGCGTTCGCTTAACTTGTGGCTAAAACTTAAACCTTTTAACAGGGTGATAGCGATATTAACGTGGGCGTGTCGCAATTTAATATTTCCAAAAAAATGCACTTTTTACGCGTAAAAAACTCTCATTTAGAGGTTGAGAGTTATGCAAAAAACGCTCACCCCATCCAGGAAGTAAGCGTTTTACGCTGGTTTTCCCGCGCGAAAAAAGCTAAAAAGAATTTTGCTGGGTCATCAAATGCGAATTGGCAGTGTTTTTGGCTTGTAAGCAGGACGTTTTGATTCAAATGAATCGATCGCATCGGTGTGCTTAAGTGTCAAACCAATGTCGTCTAAACCTTCCATCAAACGCCAGCGGGTGTAATCATCGAGTTCGAAGGCAAGCGTGGTTGATCCATATGAAACTGTGCGTGTTTCTAGATCCACAGTGATTGAAGTCGCGGGGTCGTTTTCAATAGTTGTCCAGATCGCTTCAACGGCTTCCTGAGGGAGGATCACAGTTAGTAGCCCACCCTTGAGTGAGTTACCGCGGAAGATATCGGCAAAGCGGCTTGAGATGACCACCTTGAAGCCATAGTTCTGTAGCGCCCAGACCGCATGCTCGCGGGATGAACCGGTGCCGAACTCTGGACCAGCGACAAGAATCGTTCCGGCCTTATATTGCGGTTGGTTTAATACAAACTCAGGATCATTACGCCAAGCAGCAAATAAGCCATCTTCAAAGCCGCTGCGAGTAACGCGCTTTAGGTATACAGCAGGAATGATCTGATCGGTATCCACATTGCTGCGGCGAAGAGGGATCGCAGTTCCGGTGTGCTTAATAAATTTTTCCATTGCCATGAACTTTTCCGTTCCCTTTCTTACAGATCTGCCGGTGATGAAAGCGTGCCGCGGATTGCGGTAGCTGCTGCGACAAGTGGGCTCACTAAGTGAGTGCGTCCACCCTTACCTTGACGGCCTTCAAAGTTACGGTTTGATGTTGAGGCAGATCGTTCACCAACGGCAAGTTGGTCCGGGTTCATTCCCAAACACATTGAACAACCTGCATTACGCCATTCCGCACCGAATTCAAGGAAGACTTTATCCAAGCCTTCTTTCATCGCTTGCTGACGTACGCGCTCAGAGCCAGGCACAACTAACATGCGAACTTTTGGAGCAATTTTCTTTCCTTCGATAACAGATGCCGCGGCACGTAAATCTTCAATGCGACCATTTGTGCAAGAGCCCAAGAAAACAGTGTCAATCGCTATGTTTTTCAGTGGTGTTCCTGCAGTAAGACCCATGTATTCGAGAGCGCGTTCTGCAGCTCCACGCGCTTCAGAGTCTTTGATATCTGCCGGATTTGGAACCGAAGCGTTAAGCGGCAAGCCTTGTCCTGGGTTTGTTCCCCAAGTTACAAATGGCTCCAAGTTATCGCCATCAATCGTAATTTCTAAATCAAACTTCGCATCGCTATCGGTAAAGAGCGTTTCCCAATACTTCTGTGCAGCTTCGAAATCTTCTGGAGCGTGTGGCTTGCCCTTGATGTAATCAAATGTCTTTTGGTCAGGTGCGATTAAACCAGCGCGCGCACCAGCTTCGATCGACATATTGCAAACAGTCATGCGACCTTCCATGGAAAGTTCACGAATCGCAGAGCCGCGGTATTCGATGATGTAGCCCTGTCCCCCACCAGTACCAATCTGCGCGATGATCGCCAAAATAATGTCTTTAGCGGTAACGCCTGGCTTAAGTGAACCTTCAACATTTATCGCCATGGTCTTTGGGCGACTTGATGGAAGTGTTTGCGTTGCGAGAACGTGTTCCACTTCAGATGTGCCAATACCAAATGCGATCGCACCAAAAGCGCCATGTGTTGAGGTATGTGAGTCACCACAAACGATGGTCATGCCTGGCTGTGTGATTCCGAGCTGTGGTCCCACGACGTGTACAACGCCCTGGTCGGCATCGCCAAGTGAGTGGATACGAATTCCAAATTCTTTGGCGTTATTGCGCAAGGTATCGATCTGCAGCTTTGACACTGGATCTGCAATTGGCTTCAAAATATCGAGCGTTGGGGTGTTGTGATCTTCGGTAGCGATAGTTAGATCAGGGCGGCGAACTTTCCGGCCTGCCAAGCGAAGTCCATCAAATGCTTGTGCGCTGGTTACTTCGTGAACTAATTGCAGATCTATGTAAAGAAGATCAGGTTCACCATCTGCCGAACGCACGACGTGGTCTTGCCAAATCTTCTCTGCCAGTGTTTTGCCCATGCTCTTCTTTCCTTAAATCTTGCATCTCATTAGATGGGATGCTAATCTCGCTGTGTGGATAAGAAGAATAGCGGAGTTGGCGTTCTAGATAAAGCCGTAACCATCTTGGGCACGCTCGAATCAGGCCCGCATTCACTCGCTGAGCTAGTTGCCGCAACTGGCATCGCTCGCCCTACCGCCCATCGTTTAGCGGTCGCCTTAGAACACCATCGCCTCGTAACCCGCGATCTGCAGGGGCGTTTTGTTCTGGGTCCGCGCTCTTCTGAACTCGCGGCGGCTGCGGGTGAGGATCGTTTGCTTGCCGCCGCAGCCCCGGCACTTGCTGCTCTACGCGATGCAACTGGTGAATCTGCACAGTTATATCGCCGCCAAGGAGATATTCGTATCTGTGTTGCCGTTGCAGAACGATTATCAGGTCTTCGTGATTCTGTTCCGGTTGGCGCATCTTTAACTATGCAAGCAGGATCTGCTGCACAAATTTTATTGGCTTGGGAGGATTCTGAAAAGATACATCGCGGACTTAAGAACGCTCGCTTTACCGCTGCACATTTATCTGCTGATCGCCGTCGTGGTTGGGCACAATCTGTTGGAGAGCGCGAAGCCGGCGTTGCATCAGTGAGCGCTCCAGTTAAAGGCCCAAATGGAAAAGTTATTGCAGCCGTTTCGATCTCTGGCCCTATCGAGCGCTTAGGCCGCCAGCCAGGTCGTGTTCATGCCGCAGCCGTAGTTGCTACAGCTGCGCGACTAACAGAGCATCTCGCCAAAAGTTAATTGTTGAGAAGGTCTAACTCTTTTAAAACCTGAGAGATAATTCCGAAGCCAAATCCTTTACGTTGCAACAGGGATTGAATTCTGCGGATCTGCACTTCAGGTTCAAGACGTGACATGGTGTTGTACTTTTTAAAGGCCAAGTCAAAAGCGCTTCGGTATTCAGAATCGTCATCGATCTCATCAAGTGCTTCATCAATCGCGCTTTGCATGACGCCCTTTTGACGCAGCTCGCCCGCAATGATGCGCTTTGAGATTTTCTTATGGTTATGACGAGATTGCGCCCATGCTTTGGCAAACTCTTCATCGTTGACGAGGCCAGCTTCTTGCAACCGGAAGATAATCGCTTGCGCGACATCATCTTCTACGCCCCGGGTTTTAAGGTGAGCGAGAAGCTCGCCCTTACTTTTTGCACGGGTAACCAGAGCATTTAGCGCAATGGTGTGTGCTACTTCGTAAGGGTCGGAGCCTTCGCCACCGTTCTTAGTAGATCTAGGAACCTTTACAAATTCCAGGCTAATTAGAAATCAACCTCTGCTGCAGCTTCATCGATCGCAGCAACGAGTTCGGCATCTACCTCGATAGGCACAAAGTGTGCGCGAATCTTGGTCTCGATCTCATTTGCTAGATCTGGGTTATCGAGAAGGAAGGCACGGGAGTTTTCCTTGCCCTGACCCAATTGATCTGCTTCGTATGTGTACCAAGCGCCTGACTTCTTGACTACGCCGATTTCAACGCCGAGGTCGATGAGCGAACCTTCGCGAGAAATACCTGTGCCGTAGATGATGTCGAATTCTGCTTGCTTAAATGGTGGAGCCATCTTGTTCTTGACGACCTTAACGCGGGTGCGGTTACCGACGGATTCGGTACCATCCTTAAGAGTTTCAATGCGACGGATATCTAGGCGAACAGATGCGTAAAACTTAAGTGCTTTACCGCCGGTGGTTGTCTCAGGTGATCCGAAGAAGACACCAATCTTTTCGCGGAGCTGGTTGATAAAGATCGCGGTTGTCTTGGATTGGTGAAGTGCACCGGTGACTTTACGAAGCGCTTGTGACATAAGGCGTGCTTGTAAGCCCATATGTGAATCGCCCATTTCGCCTTCGATTTCTGCGCGAGGAACAAGTGCGGCAACAGAGTCGACGACAACGAGATCAAGTGCACCAGAACGGATCAACATATCCATAATTTCGAGCGCTTGTTCGCCAGTGTCTGGTTGTGAAACAAGAAGCGCATCGATATCAACGCCGAGCTTCTTTGCATATTCAGCATCGAATGCGTGTTCAGCATCGATAAATGCGCAGATACCGCCGGCTTTTTGGGCGTTAGCGATTGCGTGCAAGGTAAGTGTTGTCTTACCTGAAGATTCTGGTCCGTAGATTTCTACGATACGTCCGCGTGGTAGTCCGCCGATACCGAGTGCGATATCGAGTGCGATTGAACCAGTTGGGATAACTTCAACGATCGCATTTTGACGATCGGACATTTTCATAACTGAGCCCTTACCAAACTGACGTTCAATCTGGGCTAGTGCGGTGTCGAGCGCCTTTTGGCGATCGGAGGTGTTCTTCTCTTCGGCTTTATTTGCTTTATCAGCAGCCACGTTTTGCTCCTTTAGATTAAGAACGTCTATGCGTTGCGCATATTCGTTGGTATTCGGCCCAGAAGGTACGGAACTTCACTGACGGCCTACGAGGCTTATAGAGAGCCTGTGGGCGGTAACTGTGGAACCGCTCTGGTTGTGCAGGGATAACTTTATCCGAACATCTGTTCGAAAGGTAGCAGGTGGTACCGACAACGCCTTTAGGCGTGTCGCAACTAGCAAGACAACGCCTTTAGGCGTGTCGCGTTCTAGTTAGACCTTAGAAGGGCAGGATGCCCAGGTGTTGATCCTACTGCCGCCTTCTGAGAAGAAGGCTGAGACCACCAAGCCAACGCCCGCGATCAACGTCTATTCAGGCGTCCTTTACCAGGCGCTGGACTGGGCCACGCTAAGTCCGGCAGCCCGCAAGCGCGCGGCGAGCGCGATCGTGATCATCTCAGCCAAATACGGTGCGGTGCGCACTGATCAATTGATCCAGAGCTACAAAGCCAAGATCGATAACAACGCTATACGCGATCGTGTGGCCGCAGTTCTTGACCCTATCAAGACCCCGCTAATCGTGGACTGCCGTTCATCAACTTATAAAACGGTTTGGCACTCCCCCGTAGATAAGACAGTTGAGATTGCGGTATCAACAGTGGTCGATGGCGAGCGCAAAGTCATTACTCATATGTCTAAGAAGACGCGCGGTGAAATTGCCAGGGCGCTCTTGCAATCAAGGTCTATACCTAAGACTCCGGAAGATCTCTATGCGATCGTTTCAGAAAAATATCCGTGTGCGCTAACGCCGAGTGATGAAGTCAATCCTTGGATCTTGGAAGTAATAGCCGTCTAAATAATGCGAGCGCGAAATTAATTTTTTGCTAAATATCCCCAAGCTAGGCTGGCAGCAATTGCCACCCAGATTTGATATGGCACAAGCAGTAATCCCATTGTTAAAGATGCTCTGAAGGTCAAGACAAGTACCGGGATTGTCAGAACTGCGGTTAAAGTCAAAGCGGTTGAGGCGTAGAGAAAATTATGCGGAACATAGAATTGATAAGCCCAGATTAAAGCGGTGATTACACTTAAGCCAAAGAAAACCAACCAAGTGACATTTTCCGATTTAGTTAACGATCTGGAAACTTGATATGCGGCGATTCCAAGAACTGTGAAGTTATATGGCCAGATAAGACCGAAGATGGCGCTCGGTGGTTGCCAGGAAGGGCGGTTGAGAGATGCATACCAACCAGGTGAGGATGAAACCCAGATTCCAGAACCGAAGGCGTAGATAAAGACAAAGATAATTCCAAGTGCCGCAGCGATTAATTTGAAATCCACAGTACGAATCTAGCGGTAACTTTCTAGTTACCCTAGTTAGCGCTCCTTAGAGCTTATGGAGCTTTAGTTTTATCCCGATCCAGGCTCCCGTAAACGCAGTTGCAAAAAATACCCAGCCCGAAAGTGCAAATGATTGAGTTCCAGAGAGCAAGACGCCGACAGTGCAACCGAGTGCGATCATCGAGGACCAACCGAGTAGCAATCCGCCAACCAGCGCAGTTAGGGCGTTGCGCCAGGTAATTTGCTGGAATTTAAAGCGATTTCCTGCCAACGCTGCGGCAAATGATGCGATGACGATTCCGAGAATTAACCAACCGTTATTTACAATCGCCGCAGAAACAATTGCAATACAACCAGCCATCAAATCCAAACCATCTAGATTTTGTGGAATGAATCCTTGGCTTTCGAAGTAGGTGCGAGAAGTTGTGCTTATTTGGCGAGTTACACCAAGAGGCTCTATCCGCAAGTAAGCAAAGGTTCCGATTACACCGAATATGGCACCGGTTGTAAGTGGCCGCCAACGATTGATTAGTAACGATTGGCGCAGACTAGCGAGATCTATCTTGGCCGCTACTGGATTCGAAAGCGGCGTGGAGTTCTTACCAAATTTAATTGCAATAACTGCGATTAAACCCAATAAGAATAGAGTTAGTGCGAGCGATCCGCCGTAACCTAGATAATGTGGCAACCATGTTGTCGGCGCATCACTTATCGATTTTGAGTACAAAATGTTCCAACTCTTAAAGCCAAGTCCGAAACCGATTAACGAACCGAATAGCGCTGGGTATGCGCGAAGTGAGCCTTGGCCGATGCGATAGAGATGGCCGCTAATGCAGGCTCCTGAGAGCGCCATACCGATTCCAAAAGCTAGGCCGGCTGCAACTAACGCTGTGCTAACTGGTCCGATGTGCGCGTTAGGTGGAAGACGATCAGAACTTGTATCAGGTAAAAACTGTCCGAAGATAACTGCGTACCCAATTGCACCGACCGCAATCGCACTAAGTATAGATAAGAACGGAGTTGTATCTCGATCTTCTATGGCATCTCGGAAGATACAGAAGAAACAGAAGCGGCCTCTCTCGAATGCGATTCCCAGGGCGCTTCCAATTAACAGAGAAAGCGCTGCGTTGGTGCCGGTTCCTTCGTTATCGCTGAGTTGGTATGCGGTGAAGAGCAATCCAATGACCAACAAGGCTGCTAGCCCTGTTCTTATCGAATCACCTTTGCTCCAGGTAGAAACCTCAGTAGAGGTTCCGGAATCTCCAGAACCTCTACCAAAGTTAGTATCTGCGTTAATTACGCTGCTCCCCAAATAGTTCCTGCAGGGTTATTAATTGGATTACCGACGCCATTGCCGTACTCGGTCCAAGAACCGTCATAGTTCTTGACGTCGTATCCGAGGATTTCGCTAAGT